>JBFLZU010000050.1:0-15350 GCA_040756155.1 Nitrospirota bacterium
AACAAGGATTGAAACTATAGTGAATATCATCCAAACATATGAGGTGAACATGGTCACAGACCAACTTCCATTAAAACAAGGATTGAAACTCCAAAAGGTACCGACCCTCGCGAGTTGATGCTCGCGTCACAGACCAACTTCCATTAAAACAAGGATTGAAACCACGAGGCACCAACGCCCCGTGCATATACCTTCCTGTCACAGACCAACTTCCATTAAAACAAGGATTGAAACTTCCTATCGAGATCATCAAGGTTGGAGGGGGTGCCTGTCACAGACCAACTTCCATTAAAACAAGGATTGAAACAGAAAGGAGGACAATGATGAGGATCGCCGTAAGAGAAAGTCACAGACCAACTTCCATTAAAACAAGGATTGAAACAAAGGTACTGGTACTCCTCGCCCACAACATCATCGTGTCACAGACCAACTTCCATTAAAACAAGGATTGAAACTAAGTTTTCCTTATAGGTAGCATAAGGAAAACTGGGTCACAGACCAACTTCCATTAAAACAAGGATTGAAACAAGGAAAATCAGGCGATTTTGGGGCGCCTAAGGTCTGAGTCACAGACCAACTTCCATTAAAACAAGGATTGAAACTCTATCCTCGTGGTACCGACCCTCGCGAGTTGATGCTGTCACAGACCAACTTCCATTAAAACAAGGATTGAAACTCGATCCCTGTTTGAGATCCAGCGTAATCGATAATGTCACAGACCAACTTCCATTAAAACAAGGATTGAAACTCGATCCCTGTTTGAGATCCAGCGTAATCGATAATGTCACAGACCAAGTTCCATTAAAACAAGGATTGAAACATCTTCCACCGCACATATTCTTTGTAGGTTCTGCATTGTCACAGACCAAGTTCCATTAAAACAAGGATTGAAACATGTTGTAATGCCCTTCCTAATTGAATCTATAAGTGTCACAGACCAAGTTCCATTAAAACAAGGATTGAAACGGTGAGATATGAATCTCTTGACTCTTATATTACCAGCGTCACAGACCAAGTTCCATTAAAACAAGGATTGAAACAAGATAAGTATTCAAGTGAGGAATAGGAAATAGGAAGTATAACTGATTGCAATTAAAAAGATGATAGTTTAAAATTTGAGATATGAAAGGGAATGATAAGCTGAGACAGCGATTTTATGAATTTGCTTTACTGATTATAAAATTTGTAAGAAATCTTCCAAAAGAGATGGTTGCCTATGAAATAGGAAAACAGTTATTAAGGTCTGGAACATCCATAGCAACTAACTATGAAGAGGCTACAGGAGCTTTTAGCAAAGATGATTTTATATATAAAATAAGCGTTGCCTTTAAGGAGGCAAAGGAAACCAATCTTTGGCTCAGGTTGCTTAAAGATTCTGGCATCTTTACGAAGGATATAGATGCTTTAATTCAGGAATCAGAGGAAATAAGAAATATTTTAGGAAAAAGTGTCACAACTGCAAAGAGGCACAGGCAATAAAAAACTCTCCTTACTATCCACTTCCTATTTCTTACTTCTCGCTTCCTATTTATCTGTCTCAGAGATACTTCCATTAAAACAAGGATTGAAACTAAAAGAGGTATAGATAAATGGTTGAGCGACACAAAGGTCACAGACCAAGTTCCATTAAAACAAGGATTGAAACGGGATTAGTGCTGAAGGCGTTAGAGCTGAAGTGCTGAAGTAGTGCTAAAGTTCTGAAGAGCTAAGGCGATTAAGTTAATAAATGTTGGTTTCACCCTTAAATATTCAGCACTATTTATTAACTTCAGTTCTTCAGACTTCAGTTCTATAACACTAAGTTGAAGGGTATAACAGGAAAAGTAAAAAAGAATTACATAGATTTATTGATTCGGTTATATACATAGATTTATTGATTCGGTTATATCAAATCGGATATAACCAATATTGAGTCTCTTATTACTGAGGTTGGTAAACTTTTGTGGAGTTTTCAAAAATCTCTTTAACTTAAACACTTCAGAGCTTCAGCTCTTCAGCACTTGTTTCCAGACCAACAAGGATTGAAACTCCATTTTCTTATCTTCCTTTTTGATTTTGCCTCAATTTATCAAAGAAATTATATAGCGTCAAGGCAGTATGGTAGGACATTTGGAATATTCAGGGATATTTGGGATATTCGAAATTTTTATTGACGTTCTTTTTTCTTTCTGGTATATAATATTATGACTATATTAATAGATTAAGAGGGATAAAATGCCTATAGTTACTTTTTATCTTAATAAAAACGATTATGAAAAAGTTCGAGCAAAAGCTTTAATGGAAGATATTCCATTATCTAAATTGATTAGACTATCTGTAGAGAAATATATCCTATCAGAAGAACAAAAGAAAGCTCGAAAGGAAATTTTAAAATTATTAAAAAGAGAACTCCAAGGAAGTTGGGAAGAAGTTCATAAAGAAAGGACAGAAGCCGATGCTTGTAGGCGTTGATACAGGATTTTTTTATTTAGTTCGAGATGATCATCCTTCAGCACTTAAAATATTAGAAGAAGAAACTATTATTACATCCTCTATTGTCATATATGAATTACAAAAAAAGATACTTCAGCGTGATTTTAAAGAATCATTTCTTCTGGATAAAATAGAACAATCTATATATATTATATCGATAAATATAAATATCGCAAAAAAGGCAGCTTATATTTCCCATAATTTTGGTATCCATGGACTTGATGCACTTATTTTAAGTTCTCTTTTGCAAGCAGGTTGTAAAGAGATTTATACTGTGGATCCTCATTTTGAAAAATTTAAAGAAAAGGATATAAAAATTATCCTATTGAAATAGGTGATTTAAGTTCAATTACAAGATATTCCTTTTGTGATATAAATCTCTTACTATGAAAGTCTTTGTGATCGGTGGAAGTGGAGCATATGATTTTGCAAAGAATCTCTTTGGAAGACTTAAAGAATCAATAACTATCCCTACCCCATTTGGGGATGTCTCACCTGTTTATATCTTTGACCTTGATGGAGTAGAATATGGTCTTATTTCAAGGCATGGAGAAAAAAAATATTCAATTACAGCCCCTTTTGTTAATTACAGAGCGAATATCTGGGCAGCGAGGGAGCTTGGTACAGAAAGGATTATCGCCTGGACTGGTCCTGGGGCTATTAGCGAATGCCTTAAACCTGGTGACCTTGTTATCCCTGATGATGTGATAGACTTCACAAAGAAAAGGTCTCTTACTTTCTTTGAGAATAAGGGCATCGGTTTTATCAGACAGAATCCTGTATTCTGCCCTACCCTCCAAGAGATGCTTTACAGATACGCCTCATCAATGAGAAATACACATAAAGGAGGTGTGTATCTCTGCACAGAGGGTCCAAGGCTTGAGACACCTGCAGAGGTAAGGTTCTTTAAATCCATTGGTGCAGATATGGTAGGCATGACCCTCGTCCCTGAGGTTTTCCTCGCAAGGGAGCTTGAGTTATGTTACGGTGCAATATGCTATATAACAAACTATGCAGAAGGAATAATGGAGTTTCCATATAAAAAAGGTGAACTCTTTGAAGGAACACTGCCTGATGAGATGAAGGCATCTGTAACTGAAACACTTAATGCTATTCCTGAGATGATTAAAAACGCTGTTAAGGAGTTATATACCATAGAGCGTAATTGTCCATGTAAGGACTCTATGCTCAGATATAAATTAAGGGGAGATTTATAATTACCTTATTTTATTATTACCCCTGCATAACCAACTACATGGGCATAATCACCGCTTACTTCTCCAGAGGTCATATATTTTACGAGTTCTGATTCATGTGCTCCAAGCTCTATTGCAGCAAAAAGCATAACTACGGCTGGAGCAAATCCACACATAGAGATATTTTCTTTATTTACAATTGTGTGTAGACCCTCAGGGTCGAGAGATATTATCTTCTCTATTGCCATTCTGTCCTTTCTCTGTGCAGATTCATCTGATTCGTAATGAGTCATGTCTGAGCTCGCTACAATAACTACAGAGTTGTGGGTTTTCTTTATTGCGCTGGCAATAGCATGTCCTATTTCTCTGCATGCTTCAAGCCGTGTATCCATCATTGCTATCGGTACTATCTTAAACTCTTTAGAAAAATATTGCATAAATGGTATTTGAACCTCGATAGAATGCTCCATGAGGTGTGCATTGGAATCATCTCTAAGCATTTTTGAGTTTTGTAATATCTCCTTCGATAGCCCCTTGTGTATAGATACAGCTCCAAATGGCATATCCCATTCACCTTCTGTATAGATTGATAATGGTACACCGAGACCAGTATGATTTGGTCCTATAATCACAAAGATATCAGGGAAATTTATCCTTGAATAGACTGCCCCTGCTACTGTTCCTGAATACATAAGCCCTGCATGTGGAGAGAGTATGCCTATTACATCTTCCTTCGTAATACCTCTTTGAACGCAACCATCTATCTGGCTACGGAGTTTCTCTGGTGAGCTATAATAAAACTGTCCTGCTACTGCTGGTTTCCTTCGACTTGGCTCAGGATTCATCCTTCCCATGACTCACCTCCTCTTAATATAAAGGACGTTAGATAATAACTATCTAATGTCCTAAAGGATTCAATACTCCTCTTCAGTCCACATATCCTTTGTAAACCTCAAGACCTTATTTCTGCCCGCCTCTTTTGCCTTATACAGTGCTATATCTGAGTATTTGATCGCCTCCCAGAAATTTTGCGTATCTTTTGGAAATTCACTGATACCTATGCTGATTGTCTTTTGAATAACTACCCCTCCTGTCTTTATCTTGGTCTCTTCCATTTTTTCTCTGATCCTTTCAGCGATATTCTGGGCATCGCCTTCTTTGGCATCCTCCAGAATTACAAGGAATTCCTCCCCACCAAATCTGGCGACCAGATCAGAGGTTCGTACACTCTTTGCGATAAGATTTGCAGTCTCTTTTAATACCTCATCTCCTATATTGTGACCATATCTATCATTCACCTCTTTAAAGAAATCCAGGTCGCACATCAACAATCCAAGAATGATTCCTTTTCTGTGGACTCCTGCTACCAATACCTCAGTATAATCTTCGAGGAATCTCCTGTTGTATAAACCAGTCAACTGGTCTCTCATCGCAGACTCTTTTAAGGCAGTCATAAGTCTCTTTGCCTCAATAACAGGTAATGACTCTTTTATATATTGTCTCGCCCTGCGAACCTTCTCTATATTAGATACATCGGTTATCTCTCCTGTGGTTAGACATCGCTCAATATAAGGTTTCTCAAATAAAAACTGGACAACACCACCCGTGCTGCCACCAATAATCATCGGAACACAGATGTGATATTTCTCAATTCCATGTAAAAATTGCTTGCATATATCCGGGTATACTATTGAAGATACAGTATGCCCGGTTTTCTTTGCCCTGCATAGACTGCAGTCCAACAATATCTCTCTGTTACAATATATATCTTCACCTGAGGAAGGTGTATGGATGAGTCGCATAGTATTTTTGCTATTCGATACCTCATAGAGCAATAAATCATTGAACCCCAAATTCTCCTTGAAAACCCTTGCCAAACGAGCATATACATCTTCAAGGGTATCATCTCCTTCTATAACCTTTTTGAATGTATTCACATCATGGATTGCACCCATAAGTCTATTAAAGTTAGCAGAGAGTTCGCCCATCTCGTCCTTTGAAGTTATTGCAATTTTCCTTGTTAGATCAACCTCTCCTTCTGATAGTGTCTTAATCTGTTCTGTTATTGCCTTTACCGGTTGGGTCATTGAACGGATGAGAAATGTGCTGAAAACAATTAGTAGCGCCACAGCAATCAATCCTGTAACTATAACAGTTACTGTTGAGCCGTAGAGAACTGCATTTATCTTTTCTGTGTGTTTTTTGTGTAGTGTTGAGATATGGGAAGTAAATTTACTAAGAAGATTTACTGACTCCACAGTAAGAGCATCATACTCATCGAGTTTATCCATGATTAGAGACCTTTCCTTTTGACTAAGCCCTCCCCGTCTTAAAGCAGTCAATTTTATTGAAGTCAATTTGTCCGAGATTTCTCTTAGATTTTGAATACTTACCAAAACCTCTTTTATATAATTTTCACTGGCCTCCATATCTCCTTTAATAGAAACTACATAAAACTCTTCGATTAATTCACCTGTAAGGTCGGAATAATCTCTAATGTGGCCGCCTTCTAATAGAGATATGAGAAAAGTATTCGCATGATTGAGAGTAATTTTAGTCCTTCTAAGGTTAGCGTTGATGACCTCTAAATCATCATAGATGAATATATTGCGAACAGATACATTTGCACCTCTTAGCTTAATTATCACCTTCTGCCCCGTCTGAACCTGTGGTATGATTACATCTATCAGCTCTGTAGATAAAAGTTTTACATAAGTTGTAGCCCCTAAACCTATAAAGGCAATAATTAAATACCAGCCTAATCCACCAGCAGCAAAGAGCAGAAGTTTCTTCCGTATGGAAATATCTTTAAAAGTGATGATGTTAACTATGCGTCTGAATAAACTTGGTTTATCTGCCATATTCATCCACAAAAACCCTTCTTGTTATTGAACAGTTTCTTAAACCATATTTCCGTAAACACCACTTTTAATCTCACCCAATACCTTGCTTTTTATTTTAGATGGCTTATCCACAAGGATTATATTATCTATCCTGAAAGATATGGTCAATAGTTTTCTCTTAAACCTGATTTCTTTAAAAAAACTCTCATCGGTTGTTTCTATGGATGAAGAAGATATACATACACGGGATAGTTGGCTGACCTTCTGAAATACGATTCCATTACCCTTTACCTCTAAAAATGATAGCTTCAATCTCAGTGGTGTTCGCCATATAGGTTTATAATCGATATGCATGTTGGGTAGAGCATCTGTATAGTCAGAAATCTGCTGATGGACATAGAACCCCCTTCTCCCCTCATGTCTTGTTAAAGCGGGTATTATATCCATCTCTTTTATGGTAGTTTCTCTGTTTGAATATTCTGCTATATAAATACCACCAATGGTATATCCGGGAAATATCTCTACCACAGTTAACTGTGGAGGAATTACCTCATTTAGCCTGCTACTCTGGACAGCATACAGTATCATTAACCCCTTGTTTCCCTCGTTTTTTTCATTTGACATAATCATTACCGATAGGTTATATACTTTTACAGATGGGCAGTTAGCTCAGTCGGTAGAGCAGAGGCCTGAAAAGCCTCGTGTCCGCAGTTCGATTCTGCGACTGCCCACCATTATAAATCAACGAGGATAAACCTCGTTGTCTACTTAATAAACAACTCGAGCTGCAAAGTTTTCTCCCATGGGAATGGCACTGGATATTCATCAGTAAAACATGCTGTGCAGTAATTCTCCTTGCTATGAGGCATCACACTGAGCATTCCATCAACACTCAGATACCCGAGAGAATCAGCTGTTATGTATTTCCGTATCTCCTCAATCGAGTGTGTAGAAGCGATTAGCTCTTTCTTTGTTGGCGTATCAATACCATAGAAACATGGGCTTATTGTAGGTGGTGATGATATCCTGAGGTGAACCTCTTCAGCACCTGCTGCCCTGACCATCTTTATTATCTTCTTACTGGTTGTACCCCTCACGATAGAGTCATCTACTACTATAACCCTCTTCCCATCGAGTAACTTTCTTACAGGATTCATTTTTATCTTCACACCAAAGTGCCTTATGCTCTGTGATGGTTCAATGAATGTCCTTCCCACATAGTGATTCCTTATGAGTCCGAAATCAAACTGTAACTGAGATTCCTCGGCATAGCCAAGAGCCGCTGGCACACCTGAATCGGGGACAGGAATTACCATATCTGCATCAACTCCTGTTTCTATTGCAAGTTGCCTTCCAAGGTTTTTACGTATAAGATTAACATTCTCACCAAACACATAACTATCAGGTCGAGAAAAATATATGTACTCAAATATACAGTGAGCGTGTCTCTCCGAAGAAAAAGGATAGAGAGATTGCAGTCCATGATTATTGATGATGACCATCTCTCCGGGTTCTACATCTCTGATAAATTTAGCCTCTATAAGATCAAATGCACAGCTTTCTGATGCAATGATATATGCACCATCGAGCTCTCCAATTGAAAGAGGTCTAAAACCGTGTGGGTCCCTTATACCTATAAGCTCCTTTTCTGTAAGTATTAGTAATGAATACGAACCCTTAACCCTGTTTAATGCATCAATAATCCTGTCATAAAATGATGCATGTCTTGACTGTGCTATAAGGTGGATGATGACCTCACTGTCACTTGTTGACTGAAATATAGAACCATATGCCTCGAGTTCATCCCTGATAAAAAGCCCATTTATGAGATTTCCATTATGGGCTATAGCCATGGAACCGAGTGAATAGCTGACAACGAGTGGCTGGACATTTTTAAGGTCACTTGAACCTGTTGTAGAATATCTATTATGACCAATAGCCATATAACCAGGGAGACCCTTCAGTCTATCCTCTGTAAATATATCTGCTACAAGCCCCATAGATTTTTCTACATGGAGGCGATTACCATCAGAAGAGACGATTCCAGCCCCTTCCTGCCCCCTGTGCTGGAGTGCATAAAGCCCCAGGTATGTTATATTTGAAGCCTCAGGATGACCGAATACGCCAAATACTCCACACTTTTCTCTGAACCTGTCAAACACCTTCTATTACCTCAGGTATTACTCTAAGCCATCTCTCCCTGAGTTCCTTTATTGAAATATTGACCAATATCTTACTTCCTATCGTTATAGATAATTTTTCACCACCTACTTTACCGAGTATCTCAAAAGGGAGGTCAAATGACTTAAGAATATACTTTAAATTATCTAAGTTATCTCTTTGAATTGAAATGATTATTCTTGATTGAGATTCTCCAAACAGGAGGGCGTCTTCTCTTATATCTCCTTTGTTCAGTGCTATCTCCGCACCTAAAGGAGATTCGGGTGAGGATATGCAACATTCTGCAATTGCTACAGCAAGCCCTCCATCTGAGCAGTCATGTGCTGAAGTCACGATACCCTGTCTTATAGCTTCAAAACAGGCTCTCTGTATCCTTATCTCTAAGTCAAGGTCGAGTGAAGGGGGCAATCCCCTCTCAATACCATGTATTAATGATAGATATTCACTACCACCTAATTCTTCTTTTGTGACACCAAGAAGGATAACCAGATCACCCTCATTCTTGAACCACTGGGTAATATGCCTTTCTATATCTTCAATGATACCTACCATTCCGATGATAGGGGTTGGATATATACCAGCTCCTGCTGTTTCATTGTAAAAACTTACATTCCCGCTTACAACAGGAGAGTTTAATGCCCTGCATGCCTCTGCAATACCATTTACAGCTTCGCTGAACTGCCACATAACCTCAGGTTTCTCTGGATTGCCGAAGTTAAGACAATCTGTAACCGCCATAGGTTTTCCACCTGAGCATACAATATTCCTCGCTGCCTCTGCTACTGCAGAAGCGCCTCCAGTAAAAGGATCAAGATAACAATATCTGCTGTTACAATCAGTGGTTATGCTCACTCCTTTCCTTGTTCCCTTTATATGAATAACAGCGGCATCAGAGCCAGGTCTGATGACTGTATTTGTCCTTACCATATAGTCATACTGTTGATACACCCATTCCTTATTTGATAGGTTAGGGGAAGAAATAAGTCTGATCAATACATCATTGTAGTCTGAAGGCAGAGGAATTTTGTTCAAATCAAGACTTGTTATCTCATCCTGATAAGAGGGTCTCTGGAGAGGCCTGTTATATGCTGGAGCTTCCTTTGCAAGAGAGTCAACTTTTATCTCTGCAACAACCCTGCCATTATTCTTGACCCTCAGTATTCCATCACCTGTAACATAGCCTATAATGACTGCCTCTAAGTCCCATTTCTTAAAGATATCTGTTAGCTCCTTTTCTTTACCTTTTTTTGCAACAATGAGCATCCTTTCCTGTGACTCTGAAAGCATAATCTCGTATGGAATCATTCCCTCTTCTCTTCTCGGCACGAGTGATATATCAAGTTCGATACCACTACCCGCCCTGCTTGCCATCTCACTTGATGAGCTCGTAAGTCCTGCGCCACCCATGTCCTGGATGCCGACTATCAGGTCTTTTGACATCGCCTCAAGACACGCCTCAAGAAGTAACTTCTCTGTAAAAGGGTCACCGACCTGCACTGTGGGCTTTTTCTCCTCAGAATTTTCTTTGAATTCCTCCGATGCCATGGTTACACCATGTATCCCGTCCCTTCCTGTCTTTGAACCGACATAGATTACAGGATTCCCGATACCTGATGCCCTTCCACGGAATATCCTGTCCTTCTTTGCTACCCCGAGACAGAATACATTGACAAGAATATTTCCGTTATAGGTATCATTAAAGAAGGTCTCACCACCCACTGTGGGAACACCAACACAATTCCCATATCCTGCAATACCGCTTACTACTCCTTGAAAAAGATACCTGTGGAGTGGTTTGTGAAGATAGCCAAATCGGAGAGAATCAAGTAAAGCAATAGGTCTTGCACCCATTGTAAATATATCCCTGAGTATACCTCCAACCCCTGTTGCTGCACCCTGATATGGCTCTATGAAAGAGGGGTGATTGTGGCTTTCCATCTTGAATACCACTGCAAGCTCATCTCCTATATCTATTGCCCCTGCATTCTCACCAGGACCCTGGATCACCCATTCTGCAGAGGTCGGAAACCTATTGAGATGTACCCTCGAACTCTTATACGAGCAGTGCTCACTCCACATCACAGAGAAGATTCCAAGTTCTGTAAATGTGGGCTCTCTTCCGATGATATTGAGGATTCTATTATATTCCTCGTCGGTCAAACCATGCTGTGCTATAATCTCTTTTGTGATCTGGGGCTCAATCATCTTTAATTTTGACATATATTATATAACTATAAGTGAGGAAATCCAAGAAGAAAGTAAGTCATTGATTATTGCAGATTAGCGGGACTATTCTGAAGGAATTTACATCCACGAGCCCTTTATCTGTAATCTTGAGCTCGGGGATTACTGGAAGTGCGAGAAAAGAGAGTGTCATGAAGGGATCTGGCAAAATGCATCCTATCTTTCTTGCTGCCTCTTTTAATTCTTCTACTTTTTTACTTACCTCTTCGATAGGTCTATTTGACATTAATCCTGCTATAGGGAGAGGAAGTGCGCATAATATTTCTCCATCAGAGACAACTACCTGACCTCCATTCATCTTTATTATTTCTTTAACTGCAGTCAACATATCCCTATCATTTACCCCAACTACTACGATATTGTGGGAATCATGCGCAACAGATGATGCGATTGCACCATTTTTAAACCCGAACCCTTTCACAAAACCTATGCCTATATTCTTAGATGCCCTGTGTCTTTCAAACACAGCAATCTTGAGCATATCCCTGTCTGTGTCAGAGAGAATCTCACCATCTACAATCTTTGCCTCCTCAATCCTCTTGTTGGTTAATATCTGATTTGGGATTACCTCAATAACCTTAATCATGATTTTATTCTCTGCTTTCAGTTCTTGAGTATTGACCTTTATACGCAATCTATCCTTTTCCTCGATGGTCAGTTTAATAGTGCTATTCATTATGATGTCTTTACGACTTACCTCTAATAAAACCTTTCTGTCCTCAGCGACTACCTTCCCTGATTTAAATACCTTCATTACAGTAATCTCTTTAGGGTCGTCAAGAACAACCATATCTGCCCTGAATCCAGGTGCTATAGCACCATAATCAGTGAGATGGAAATACCCAGCAGGATTTATAGTCGCCATCTGTATGGCTGATATTGAATCGAGACCAAGACTTATCGCCTTTTTTATTGAATAATTGATGTGTCCATACTTCAAAAGGTCATCAGGATGTCTGTCATCAGATACAAAGAAACACCTCCGTATGTTTAAAGGATTTAAAAGTGGAAGTAAATCCACAAGATTTTTCTCAGTAGTTCCCTCCCTTATCATTATCCACATGCCCTTTCTGAGTTTTTCCCTTGCTTCATTAATATTTGTGCATTCATGGTCGGATCGTATGCCTGCAGTGATATATGCATTTAGGTCCTTCCCTGAAAGTAATGGTGCATGACCATCTATTACCTTTTTCCTGCCAAGACGAGTCTTCCTCATCACCTCTGGGTCCCTGTAAATAACACCAGGGAAGTTCATCATCTCTGCCATCCCAAGAACTCTTTTTTCACCGATAAATAGTGAAAGGTCTGAACTCATCAGCATTGCCCCGGATGTCTCCATATCAGTTGCAGGAACACATGAAGGGAGCATCACATAGATATCAATCGGAAGGGCTTCTGCAGATTTGAGAAAATACCTTATGCCCTCAATTCCGAGAACATTTGCTATTTCATGGGGGTCAATTATCACTGCAGTTGTCCCGAGCGGGAGCACTGTCCTTGCAAACTCGGAGGGTGTTACCATTGTGCTTTCAAGGTGGATGTGACCGTCTATAAATCCCGGACAGAGGTATTTTCCTTCAAGGTCAATAACCTCAGCCGAATCATAATCACCGAAACCAATGATTCTGCCCTGAACAACTGCAACATCCTCCCTGTGTATTTCGCCAGAGAAGACATTGACAACATTAGCATTCTTCAGGAGGAGGTCTACCTTTTCCTCACCCCTTGCAATCTTTATCCATCCCTCAAGCCGCATAGAACATTTACTCCGTTGTTGTATTCGATAGATTTGGCAAGGGATTGCTGATTTCAGCCATCGATGTTTTTGCAACAACGGCGTTTATCATTGATTCAAAGATAACTTTGCCATCTTCATTTCCAAGTATCTTTTCGGCATACCTCTCCGGATGAGGCATCATGCCTAGTATGTTTCCTTCTTTATTGCAAATACCTGCTATGTTTTCAATAGAACCGTTTGGATTGGATTCATCATCTATAAAACCATCTTTTGTGCAGTATCTGAACACAATCTGATTGTCCTCTCTGAGTGCCGAGAGGGTCTCTTCATCCGCATAGTAATTCCCCTCCATGTGTGCTATTGGTAGTTTTAAAACCTGACCGGTATTACAGGCATTTGTAAATGGAAGGTCATTTCTCTCAACCCTGGCATATACATCTTTGCATATAAACCTGAGATTTTTGTTTCTCAGCATGGCACCAGGAAGAAGCCCAGCCTCAAGCAATATCTGAAAACCGTTGCATATCCCGATCAGAATACCTCCATCTTTTGCAAACCGTTCGACTGCCTTCATCACAGGAGAAAACCTTGCTATTGCCCCTGTCCTGAGATAATCGCCATAAGAAAATCCCCCAGGGATTATGATTACCTTGAATCGTGGGTCTATCTTTTCTTCCTTGTGCCAGATAAACGCAACATCCTCTTTCAGGACATGTTTAATCACATGGTAGCAGTCATGATCACAATTTGAGCCTGGAAATACAACTACACCGAACATTGGGTTCTCCTGTGCCACACGGGCAGAAGTTCATAGCCTTCAGGCAACTATATCGCCCTTTTCGTTAATCTCACACCGATCAGTAACAATCTTGCCATTTACATCTATTTCAAATCTGTAATCTTCGATAACAGTGTTTGCAAGGAGTTTTTCACACATATCCTTGACCATCTTCTGTGCCTCATTTTCTGATATATCAGAAAGTGTTATTTCGATAAATTTCCCCATCCTTATATCTTTAATATTCTTAAATTCAAGATTCTCAAGGGCATGTTTTACAGTCTTTCCCTGTGGGTCAAGAACACCTTTTTTTAATGTAACATAAACTTTTGCCTTTACCATATCTTACCCCTTAATTCTTCAATCCTTATCTTTACCGAAGACCCTTTTAAATATAGTATTAATGTGTTTGAGGTAATACTTCATATCAAAACACTTATATATCTCTTTTTTACTTAGATTTCTGGTGATTTCCCTGTCTTCAAGCACCAGTTTTTTAAATTCCTTGCTTGTTTCCCATGAAGCCATCGCATTTCTCTGAATCATGTTGTATGCACCTTCTCTGGAGGCGCCTTTTGCTGTGAGCTCGAGAAGCAATCTTTGAGAAAATATGAGTCCCCTCGTCTTCTTTAGATTCTTTTTCATATTCTCAGGATAGACGATGAGATTCTCTATAATCCCTACGAACCTGTTGAGCATAAAATCTACAAGTATGGTGCTGTCAGGAATAATGACCCTTTCGACAGAGGAATGGCTTATGTCTCTTTCATGCCAGAGAGGAATATTCTCCATTGCGGCAATTGAATTTGCCCTGACAATCCTTACCAGTCCTGAAAGGTTTTCGGCTCCTACAGGGTTTCTTTTGTGTGGCATAGCAGAGGAGCCTTTCTGTCCTCTGGAGAAATATTCCTCGACTTCAAGAACCTCTGTCCGCTGGAGGTGTCTTATCTCGGTTGCAAATTTATCTATAGAGGAAGCGATTATAGCAAGGGTTGTTAGATACTCAGCATGTCTGTCTCTCTGGATTATCTGTGTTGAGACAGGTGCAGGTTTTAATCCGAGTTTTTTGCATACATATTCCTCTACATAGGGCTCTACGTTTGCAAATGTCCCTACCGCCCCAGATACCTTTCCATAGTTTATCGTCTCCTTTGCAGCCTCCATGCGGCGGAGATTCCTCTTCATCTCCTCATACCAGAGTGCGAGCTTCAGTCCAAATGTAATCGGTTCTGCATGTACCCCATGGGATCTACCAATCATTACTGTATCCTTAAATTCGTATGCCCTTTTCTCCAGAACATCAAGTAGTCTCTTTATATCACTGATAATTATGTCTGCTGCCTCTCTCATCAAGACTGCGAGGGATGTATCAAGAATATCAGAGGATGTAAGTCCCATATGTATATACCTCGATGCATCACCTACATTCTCAGATACAGCAGAGAGAAAGGCTATTACATCATGTTTGACCACTCCCTCAATCTCACCTATTCTCTTTAGAGAAAAACGTGCCTTCTTTTTGATCTCTGTGAGGGCATCTTTTGGTATTTCCCCAAGTTCTGCCCATGCTTCACAAGCAAGTACCTCTATCTCAAGCCACTTTGAGAGCCTGTTCTCAGGGCTCCAGAGCCTCCCCATTTCTCTGCGTGTATATCGTTCTATCATATTAGTGTCCTTTGTAACGCTCCTTTACAGTGTCATTGCGAGCCTTGAATCAAGGTTAGGGCGAAGCGTCAGAATGATAAGCGAAGGGCTAAATTCCCATTCCCAGTCTTTCTATGAGATATGCGGGTAGCCCTGCATTTCTCATCTTCTTCTGCGTTTCGGCAAAGTTATAAGGCACCCTCTTTATCTCAAGAACGCTTTTCTCTGTATCATATATGGCATATGATGCATCT
>JBFLZU010000050.1:15450-32269 GCA_040756155.1 Nitrospirota bacterium
TCTTTCTATGAGATATGCGGGTAGCCCTGCATTTCTCATCTTCTTCTGCGTTTCGGCAAAGTTATAAGGCACCCTCTTTATCTCAAGAACGCTTTTCTCTGTATCATATATGGCATATGATGCATCTGGATTGCCATCTCTCGGTTGCCCGACACTCCCTACATTTATTATATAGCGACGATTATCTTCGATGGAGGTCTTTTCTTCTCTCAGTAAAATATCATTCTCCTGATGTATGATAATTACAGGTCTATGAGAATGCCCGACAAAACATATCTTTTCGCTAAAATAGGCGAAGTTATCGTATGCATCCCACATCGTAAATATGTAGTTCCATTCATGAGGCATCTTTGGTGTTGAATGAACAAATATTATGTCTCCTTTTTTATGTGTTGCAGTGAGAGGCAAATTTAATAGGAACGCTTTATTCCATGATGTAAGTTGTTCTGCTGTCCATTCGACAGCTATCCTCGCATATGGATTGAAAGTTGATATATCGGTAAGCCCTACTGCCCCATGATCATGATTCCCTGCAATAATTATTCGGCATCCCCCCCTTATCTCATCAATACATAAATTCGGATCTGGTCCATATCCAACTGCATCACCAAGAAAGAAAATATCATCTACCTTTTCTGATTCAATATCCCGAAGAACAGAATTAAGTGCCTCAATGTTACTATGGATGTCAGATATGATGGCGTATCTCAATTTTTGTTCTGTGTTCTGTGTTCTGTGTTCTGTGTTCTTTTAATGACCTTGCTACACCATCGAGTATCCCATTGATGAATGTCCCTGAATCCTCTGTGCTGTATCTCTTTGCGATCTCAATTGCCTCATTTATCGCTACCTTTGAAGGTATATCGTCTCGATATTTCAGTTCATAGACTGCAATACGAAGGATATTACGATCAACAACAGCCATACGATCTATTCTCCAGTTCGCTGCAAAATGGGCTATTATATCATCTATGCTGGTGAGATTTTCCATGATGCCTCTGATGAGTTTTTTACTATATTCAGCCATCTCATCATTTATGGAAATATTCTTACAGTCATATAATGCTTCATCGAGGAATTCCTCTGTAAGTTTTTCCTGTCTGATATCAATCTGATAGAGTACCTGCAGGGCAATCTCCCTCGCCTTCCTCCTTCTGCCCATAGGGAACCTATATGCTTTTCATAAGATTTACCATCTCGATGGCAGAGATAGCGGCATCCCAGCCTTTATTTCCACTCTTTGTGCCTGCCCTCTCGATGGCCTGTTCTATATTATCTGTAGTGAGAATACCAAAGATGACAGGAACACCTGTTTCAAGACCGACGGACGCAATCCCCTTAGAGACCTCGGCTGCTATATACTCAAAATGAGGAGTAGAACCCCTTATGATTGCACCAAGACATATAACCACATCGTATTTTTTTGACTGCGCCAACCTTTTTGCAACAAGTGGTATCTCAAAGGCACCAGGAACCTTAACTATTTTAATGTTTTCTTCACCTGCCCCATGTCTTTGGAGTGCGTCCATAGCACCCTCCAGCAAATGTTCTGATATAAATGTATTAAATCTGCTGACGACGATTCCGAATCTGAATCCCCTTGCCTGAAGTACTCCTTCAATTATCTTTGCCATAATGACCTCCCTCTGTAGTTAGACGCAGAACCAACAATAAGCAGGGCTGGTTTGAGCAACATCAGAGATTTTTCGGTAACAGTTCTTAGTGAACTGTAGCGTCCACAGCCTCGACTGTCCGAACCCATAGGGTAAGTTTCGAGGCTGTAGCGAAAGGAACTTAGAACTGTCGAAAAATCTCGTAGGAAGCGAAAGCCAACCCTGCTTATTAAAATCCTTATATCTGGACTTGGATTAAACATTATTCAGTATATGCCCCATCTTTCCCTTTTTTGTCTTCAGGTATAACACATTCTTTTCGTGAGGCATCACTTCTATGGAAACCCTTTCAACCACTTTCAGCCCATAGCCTTCTAAACCAACTATCTTCTTTGGATTATTGGTCAACAATTTTATCTTACGAAGCCCTAAATCTACAAGTATCTGAGCACCGATACCGTAATCTCTGAGATCAGCCTTAAAACCTAACTTTTCATTTGCCTCAACAGTATCAAGCCCTCTATCCTGAAGTTCATAAGCCTTGAGTTTATTGGAAAGTCCAATCCCTCTCCCTTCCTGTCTCATGTAAAGAAGTACACCCCTGCCCTCTGAGGCAATCATCTCCATTGACCTTCGAATCTGTTCTCCACAGTCGCATCTTTTAGAACCAAGCACATCACCCGTGAGACACTCTGAATGGACTCTTACAAGTGTAGGCTTATCCGAGTCTATCTTACCTTTTACAAGGGCTATATGTGTTTCTTTGTCAAGGTCATTCTCATAGGCAATGGCAATAAATTCTCCCCCATATTTTGTTGGAAGCCTTGTCTCTGCAATCCTTCTCACGAATGATTCTTTTCTCATCCTGTATTCGATAAGGTCTTTTATGGTTACTATCTTTAGAGAAAATCTCTTTGCAAATTCCATAAGTTGGGGAACCCTTGCCATTGTTCCATCATCATTCATGATCTCACATATAACTCCTGCGGGGTAAAGTCCTGCGAGGCGTGCAAGGTCAACAGAGCCTTCTGTCTGCCCCGCCCTTTTAAGCACCCCTCCTCTTTTTGCCCTAAGGGGGAATACATGACCTGGTCTTGCAAGGTCTTCCGGTCTTGTTTTTGGATTGATGGCTGTCAGAATAGTCCTTGCCCTGTCCGCAGCAGATATACCAGTAGTAACACCCTTTTTTGCCTCGATAGAAACGGTAAATGCCGTTCCAAAAGTGGATGTATTATCCGCCGTCATCATTGGTAGTTGTAACTCTTCTACCCTTTCAGGGGTAAGCGAAAGACATATCAATCCACGTCCAAACTTTGCCATAAAGTTTATTGCCTCTGGTGTAACCTTCTCTGCTGCCATAGTAAGGTCACCCTCATTCTCTCTATCCTCATCGTCAACAAGGATTACCATCCCGCCTTCTCTTATGTCCTTTATCGCTTCTTCTATTATGTTGAATTTGAATGTATCCCTTGTCATAACCATCCATGCTCTTTTAAAAATGATACATCTATGGTTTTTTGTGATTTTTCAAAGAGGACAAAGTCTTTTTTATTTTTGAGCAGATTTTCAACATATTTACTAATGATGTCTGTCTCTATATTCACCGTATCACCAATCTTTCTTAACCCCATCGTGGTCATCCTTTCGGTATAAGGTATGATGCAGACCTTAAAACCTCCAGATACAATATCAGCGATAGTTAAACTTATACCGTCAACAGCAACAGACCCCTTTTTAACTATGTATCTTAATAAGTCTTCATCAGTCTTGATTGTATAGAATGTACAATTCCCTAAAATCATTTTTTCTGAGATAGACCCTGTACCATCAATATGTCCTGTGACTATATGCCCTCCAAGACGGTCAGATAATTGCATCGCCCGCTCTATATTTACTGCTTCACCTATCTTGAGTTTCCCGATATTTGTAACCCTTATAGTCTCGTATGAGACATCCACCTCAAATTCTTTACGCCGATGAGCCACAACCGTAAGACAGACGCCATTAACAGACACACTGTCACCAGGCTTAAGCCCAGAAATAATCTTTTTAGCACTGATTATAATTCTTGCGGATTGTAAATCCTGCTCTATCGTCTTTACTCTTCCGAGTTCTTCTATGATGCCTGTAAACATTGATGGTTATATCAGCTGTCATTCTGAGGCAAAACCGAAGAATCCCTTCGACTCCTCTCAGGACAGGCTCTTTTTGAGACCCTTCGCTTCGCTCAGGGTGACAATTAAAAATCATTATACCATAACATCGAACAAATTTCTATTTACCCCGTTAGAATGTACTATGTTTTAATCCCGTAGATATTATTAATGGGATGAAATTCTAACGGGGTTTACTCAACTACTTCTACCCTGATCTTCGATATCCTTCTGCCCTCCATATCAACAATTGTAAACTTATATCCTCCATATTTAACCGTCTCTCCGCCTCTTGGCATTCTCTGAATCCCGGTAAGCACAAACCCACCAAGAGTTTCATACTCTGGAGACTCAGGAATATTTAGTGAATAGTCTTCATTAAGGTCTCTGACAGATATGGAGGCATCAACCACAAGCACACCGTTTTTTAACATCTCGACAGGTTTCTCTATATCGTATTCATCTTGTATCTCTCCGACTATCTCTTCTATAAGGTCTTCCATAGTAACCAGACCCGCAACCCCTCCATATTCATTTACCACAATAGCCATATGTATCCTTCTCCGTTGCATCTCCTTAAGGAGATGGCTTACCTTCATACTTTCAGGGATAAAATATGCAGGGTGTATCAGGTTTTTAAGTTCGATAGACTCCTTCCTCGATAATGGAGCAAAAAGGTCTTTGTCATAAAGTATTCCTTGTATATCATTTATGTCCCTGTTATATACAGGGTATCTTGTGAATTGCTCTTCAGTTATCAATTTTAGGACATCTTCGATAGGGGTATCTATCTGAATTGCAACGATCTTTGTAGCAGGAACCGTTACCTCTCTGACAGATCTATCTGCAAACTCAAATACGCTGTGAATGAGTTCCTGTTCGGTCTGATCAAATACGCCCTTTTCTCTTCCCTCTTTCAATATTAATTTTATCTCTTCTTCTGATACGAGAGACCCTTCAAATGAGGTCTTACCTTTGAATGGTTTCAATACTATGTTACTGCTCGCAGTCAGAATATCAATCAGAGATGATGATGCATCTGAAAACCACTTTATTGGTTTTGCTACCCATATTGAGATCTTCTCAGGATATTTTAATGCCAATGACTTAGGAACGAGTTCTCCAAGAACAAGTGAAAGGTAGGATATTATAACTACAACCACTCCTATAGATATCGCCTCACTTGCTATCTGAATAGCAAATATTGGTATCTTTTTTATAATTGGTTTTAAGACCTCTGCAGCTGCAGCACCACCTATCGCAGCAGCCATCGCCCCGACAAGCGTAACACCTATCTGAATTGTTGCGATAAATCTCTCAGGTTGGTCCTTGATTTTTTCTAAAACCATAGCTCTCCTGTCACCTTCTTCTGAGAGTTGTTTTATATAACTTTTTCTCGTTGCAATAACCGCCAGTTCAGATGCAGCAAAGAAACCATTGAGAAGAATTAACAACAGTATTAATAAAACTTCAAACCACATAACCTTCAACCATTATGTCATCCCCAACCCTTCGAAGACGCGACCACTTAATTACAATAGCATCCTCGAGTGACTCTGGGGATATACCGCCTACCATTCCTATGGCATTTTTTCCACCGAGAATCTTGGGTGCAACAAATAAAATAATCTTATCCACAATCCTTTCCCTTAAAGCAGATGCATTTATTCTGGATCCTCCCTCAATCATAACACTAGTTATACCAATCTCACCCAATCTTATCATAAGCTGATTAAGGCTTATATGATTATTTATACTGTCAAAGAAAAGTATCTTTGCACCTAAGTCCTTAAGGTGTTTAACCCTATCTTCAGGGACAGGTTTTGTTGTTACTATATATGTTGGTGCAGATGATTTTTGAATAAGGACATTTGAATCAAGAGGGATATTTAGCAGGCTATCCACTATGACCCTGCATGGGTCTTTAGCTTTCTTACTCTTAGTTCTTGCAGTCAGGTTGGGGTTATCCTTGAGGATGGTTCCTATACCCACAAGCACAGCATCTACTTGATTTCGTAAGCGGTGAACAGCCTGTCTCGCCTTTTCCCCGGTTATCCATTGAGACTTCCCTGTGGATGTTGCAATCTTTCCGTCAATGGTTATTGCAGCCTTCAGTATTACAAATGGTTTTTTTGTTGTTATATATTTAAAAAAAACTTCATTTAATCTCTTTGATTCTTCCTCAAGAATCCCTGTTGTTACTTCGATACCTGCATCATCAAGTTCTTTTATACCTCTTCCTGATACATAAGGGTTAGGATCGATGCACCCAATTACTACACGGGTTATACCACTGTTGGCTATTAAAGAAGTACAAGGAGGAGTCTTTTTTTCATGGTGACAGCATGGTTCAAGATTTACATAAAGTGTGGCACCTTTCGCATCCGAACCAGCATCCTCAATTGCAACCTTTTCTGCATGTGGCATACCAGCCTTTTTATGGTAGCCCCTACCACATACCCTTCCATTCTTTACAACTACAGCGCCTACAAGAGGATTTGGGTTCGTTTTCCCTTTTCCCTTTTCGGCAAGCCTCAGTGCAAGCCTCATGAAGTATTCGTCTTTTTTTTCACTGTTCAACTCTTAACTCTTCAGTTGTCTTCTTTCTTCTTTTAGAGCTGCCTGTGCTGCTGCAAAACGTGCTATCGGAACCCTATAGGGTGAACAGCTTACATAATCAAGTCCGATTTTATGGCAGAATTCTACAGATTTGGGCTCGCCTCCGTGCTCGCCACAAATTCCCATCTTAAGGTTTTTCTTCATTTTCTTGCCTTTTTCAACTGCTATGCGCATAAATGCACCAACTCCATCTGTGTCTATGGAAATAAAGGGGTCTTCCTTAAGTATTCCGCTCCCTATATAAAATGGCAGGAATCTTCCGGCATCGTCCCTTGAGAGTCCATAAACTGTTTGTGTAAGGTCATTGGTCCCAAAGGAATAAAAGTCAGCAACAGTAGCTATCTTATCAGCGGTTATACAGGCACGGGGTAGCTCTATCATAGTCCCTACTGTATATGGTACTTTCACCTTATACGCTTTCTGAACCCTTTCTGCAACAGAAACGGTAAGGTTTCTCATCGTCTCCAGTTCCTTCATATGTCCAACAAGAGGAATCATTATTTCAGGAATTACCTTGATCTTCTGTTTTGAAAGTTCACATGCAGCCTCCATAATAGCCTGCACCTGCATTTCGTACATTTCAGGGTAGGTAATACCGAGACGGCAACCACGATGTCCGAGCATAGGGTTAAACTCGTGTAGTGATTTATTCTTGGCGCGCAAGTGCTCAAAGGTCACACCCATCTCACTTGCCAATTCCATGAGTTCTTTATCGGTATGTGGAAGAAATTCATGGAGGGGTGGATCAAGAAGCCTTATGGTTACAGGAAGTCTGTCCATAGCCTTGAATATCTCAATAAAGTCACCTCTTTGCATCGGAAGAAGCTTTGCAAGTGCATTATTCCTTCCTTCAACTGTATCAGAAAGTATCATCTCTCTTACAGCCTTTATCCTGTCTGGTCCAAAGAACATATGTTCTGTCCTGCAAAGCCCTATTCCCTCAGCACCAAAGTTTCTTGCCACAATAGCATCCTCAGGTCTGTCAGCATTTGTCCTGACTTTTAATTTTCTGAACCGATCAGCCCATTTCATAAGTTCCTTATACCATGGATTATGCTCAGGGTCAGCAGGCAATAAGTCGAGTTTACCTTTATATACCCTGCCCTTTGTTCCATTAAGTGTTATCCAGTCTCCCTCCTTGAGTATTCTTCCATTTACATGGATTTCTTTTTTCTGGATATCTATATCAAGGTCAGAGCAGCCTACTATGCAGCATTTGCCCCAGCCTCTCGCAACAAGTGCCGCATGGCTTGTCATTCCACCCCTTGCTGTAAGGATAGCCTGTGCAGCATGCATTCCATGCACATCCTCTGGAGAGGTCTCATTCCTTACAAGTATAACTTTCTCACCCCTCCTTGCCCATGCTTCTGCATCATCAGCGGTAAATACAATTCTTCCGATAGCTCCGCCGGGACCAGCAGGCAGACCTTTTGCAAGCTCAGTAGCTCTCTTTTCAGCAGCAGGGGCAACACTGGGATGTAAGAGTTCATCTATCTGGTCGGGTTTTACACGTAAGAGAGCCATCTCTTTTGTAATAAGCTTCGATTTCGCCATCTCAACAGCCATTCGTATTGCAGCCTGACCATTACGCTTGCCAACCCTTGTCTGGAGCATCCAGAGCCTACTATCCTCAATGGTGAATTCAATATCCTGCATATCCTTATAATGCTTTTCAAGCCTCTTTTGGATACCAAATAATTCTTTATATAATTTCGGCATTGCCTCCTCTAATGAGTGGAGATGCCTTGTGTCTTTTGTCTTACCTGCCTTATTTACAGGATTAGGAGTCCTGATGCCTGCAACAACATCCTCTCCCTGTGCATTTGGCAGCCATTCACCGAAGAATATGTCTTCTCCTGTTGCAGGGTTTCGTGTGAAGGCAACTCCGGTTGCCGAATTGTCACCTGTATTCCCAAAAACCATGGCCTGAACATTAACAGCAGTGCCCCAGTCATCTGGTATCTTTTCTATCCTGCGGTATGAGACGGCACGCTTTCCCATCCATGACTGAAAAACAGCACCGATACCACCCCATAACTGTTCCTGTGGGTCATCAGGAAACTCTTTTTTAAGTGTTTTTTTAATAATCACCTTGAACTCGTCACAAAGTATCTTCAGATCCTCGGATGTCAAATCAGTATCGCTTTTGTACACTTTTTCTTTCTTCATCCTTTCCATTGTATGCTCAAGTTTCTGACGGATACCTTCTCCATCTTCAGGTTCTATTCCAGCAGCCTTTTCCATAACAACATCGGAATACATCATAAGCAGACGACGATAGGCGTCATATACAAGGCGTTCATTGTTTGTCTTCTTTATAAGCCCCGGGATTGTCTTTGTTGTAAGACCTATATTCAATACGGTCTCCATCATGCCAGGCATGGAGCTTCTTGCTCCAGAACGCACTGAAACAAGAAGCGGATTGTCGGGGCCTCCAAATTTTTTACCCATTATTTTTTCTACTTTTGCCAGTGCAGCAGTGACCTGCGCCTTAAGTTCTCGAGGGTATTTCCGGTTATTTTTGTAATAAAGAGTACAAACTTCCGTAGTTATCGTAAATCCAGGAGGAACAGGAATGCCAAGGTTAGTCATCTCTGCTATGTTTGCTCCCTTACCCCCCAAAAGATTTTTCATATCAGCTCTTCCATCTGCTTTGCCATCACCGAAGAAATAGAGATATTTTTTAACACCCATTTTGTCCCTCCTCCTTACAGGTCGTAGAACCTATACTATTATTTTCGAAAAATCCGCTACCTTTTTAAAGATATCTGATACCATTCCAAGCAATGCTAAACGGTTATTTTTCATACCCTCGTCCTTATCCATAACAAGCACATTATCAAAAAAATTATCTATCTCAACTCTGAACGCAAGTAATTTATTTATAAAATCAGTATAAGAATTTCTATCGATGAGGTGTTTTGTATCTTTGTTTATTAGTTTAACTGTCCTGTACAATCTCTTCTCAGCATCCTCTGTGAGGAGTTTATGGCTGAGCCTTCCACGATAACCATCTGGAAGTATATTTACAACCCTTTTTGATACAGTTACAAAGGGAATAAGATCATCCGTCTTTCTGAATTCTGAGAGTGCCTCTATCCTTTCTTTTACATCAATAAGATCATCAAATCCAGCAGAGAGAACTGCATCCACCATGTCGCTCATATAACCCTCTGATGTAAAGATATATGCTGCTCTCTGGCGGAGAAACTCCATGATTTCTCCCTGCAAACTGTTTTTAATTAAAACTTTCCCCTTAAATCCTTGAAGGGCTTTAGCCACAAGATCAGATAATCCTATACGAACATTACATTTCAGGATTATCTGGACGACGCCGTTTCCATTTCTTCTCAGGGCGTATGGGTCTTCAGAACCAGTGGGTATAATCCCTATGGAGAAGAAACCAGCAATAGTGTCTATTTTATCCGCTATACCGACTATGGCTCCCGTCTTGCTTTCAGGAAGGGTATCACCCCAGAATCTTGGTAGGTAGTGTTCATAAATGGCATCAGCGACTTCTTTCTTCTCTCCAGATAGTATAGCGTATTCCCTTCCGATAATACCTTGAAGCTTTGGAAACTCTCCTACGATGCCAGTCGTCAAGTCTGCCTTTGAGAGATATGATGCCCTTTCAACAATTTCCTTTAGCTCTTGATCTATCTTTGATGTAATATAGGACGCTATCTCAGCCATCCTTTTGACCTTCTGATAAAGAGAACCAAGCCTTTCGTGATACACAACCTGTTTTAAATTATCAACTCTATCCCACAAAGGGACAGAGCGATCTTCCTCGTAGTAAAAACTTGCATCATCAAGTCTCGCCTTAAGCACCCGTTCATTCCCTCTCCTTATAATATCCATGTCTTCAACCTTTGTGTTACTTATGACTATAAAGTAGGGTTGAAGATTGCCATTCGTATCTATCAATGGAAAATATTTCTGATGCTCTTTCATAGCATTTATAAGGACATCTCTCGGAAGTTCTAAGTATTTCCTCTCGAATCTTCCTAACACCGCCACAGGACATTCAACCAGATTTGAAACAGTCGTCAAGAGCTCCTCGTCCTCTATTGTGTCACAGTTTAATGATGATGCGAGTTCCTCAATCTGTTTTCTTATCATATCCTTTCTTTCCTGTGGGTCAATTATCACAGAGTTGTTCTCCATAAGTTGCTTGTATATCTTTGGATCCCTGACGGCAAATGCCCCAGGACTCATAAACCTGTGACCTCTTGAGACATTTCCACTTCTGATACCATCTATTTCGAATGATATAATTTCATTTTCAAATAGCGCCAGTATCCAGTGGACAGGTCTTGCAAAAGAGATGTCCTTATCCATCCATCGCATTGCCTTTGGAAAGGTTATTGACCTTATAAATGTAGTTAGTATCTCAGGTAGAAGTATTCTTGTCTCCTTTCTTTCTTCCTCAAAGACTGCTGTGATATATTCTCCCCTTTCGGTATGCTTTATCTTAAGCATCTCAACAGATATACCCTGTACTTTTGCAAAGCCATAAGCAGCCTTCGTTGGAGTTCCTTTATCGTCAAATGCAATCCTCCTTGCAGGTCCAACAACTTCCTTTATACTGCTACTTTGATGTTCTGCAACACCCTCTACAAGAACCACCAGTCTTCTTGGGGTAGCAAAGGTAGACACTATTCCAAAGGTTATATTATAGCTGTTAAGTAGTCGCTGAATGGATTCTTTCATTCCGATTAATGCAGGTGGAATGAATCTGGCAGGTATCTCTTCTGTTCCTATCTCGAGTAAAAGTGTTTTATTCATTTCCTCAAAGTATTTAAAAGCAGGAATCTTTTCTCCTCTCTTATCTTTAGATATCCTTTTGCACAGTCTTCTGCAATGTTTCTTACTCTTGCGACATACCCTGTCCTCTCTGCCACACTTATTGCACCCCTTGCATCAAGCATGTTAAATGTATGTGAACATTTAAGACAATAATCATATGCAGGAAGGACAAGCCCTATTCGTAAAAGCCTTAATGCCTCTCTTTCAAACAACTCAAATAATTTAATGTGCGCCTCCACATCTGCCTCATCAAAATTATATCTTGAAAACTCTACCTCACATTCGTGATGAATATCGCCGTATTTTATGCCCTTTGCCCATTCTATATCAAAAACACTCTCCACATTTTGTATATACATTGCAAGCCGTTCAAGCCCGTATGTGATCTCTACAGATACAGGTCTTAAATCAAATCCCCCAACCTGTTGAAAATATGTAAACTGTGTGATCTCCATACCATCAAGCCACACTTCCCACCCGAGTCCCCATGCACCGAGTGTCGGGGATTCCCAGTCGTCTTCAACAAATCGTATATCATGTTTCAGTGGGTCTATACCAATACTTGAGAGGCTTTCTATATAGATGTCCTGACTATCTTCGGGTGACGGTTTCATTATTACCTGGTATTGATAATAGTGTTGGAGTCTATTAGGATTTTCTCCATAACGACCGTCGGTGGGTCTTCTTGATGACTCCACATAAGCTACCCTCCATGGCTCAGGACCAAGGACCCTAAAGAATGTAGCAGGATTGAATGTGCCAGCACCAACTTCTATATCATAGGGTTGCTGTATAACACATCCCTGTTCTGACCAGAATTTTTGGAGCAATAATATTAAATCCTGAAAGTTCAAGACATCGTCCATTGTCTAAGGGGGTAAACCCCGTTAGAAAATCGTTTTCTAACGGGGTAAAAAAGTCTATCAAAATAGCCATGTTTTGTCAAGCAATGCAGCCATCACGCCTTTCGAGCTGTTCAAGGACGGAATATGATCTTGGCCTTCTTCCAAGTATATAACTAAAATAAGATAAAAGGGCTGAATTAAGTTCCATCTTTATCTGTGGGGTTAACTTAAGTCTGTTTATTTTGTTGACCTCAATCTCTATGGCTTTGTGAAAAAAGTTAGTGGTCCCATTACCTATTATAAAACAACTACCATCAATCTCACTGCGGCATCTATCGCATATGGCTCCACCATGTGATGGATAAAAATTAACAGGAGAATTATTTATAGAACTACCACAATAATTACATCTTGTTATCTCGGGTCTATATCCAAGAAGATTCAGGAGTTTTATCTGGAATATCTTGGATATTGTATCGGGTTCTTCCCCTGATTCAATAAACCTAAGAGACTGAATGAAGAGCGTAAAGAGTTCATGGTTTGGTTCACATTCAGGAGAAGATTCATCGATAAGGTCAGACATATACGATGCGTATCCAAGATTGACCATATCATCTCTTAGCCTGTGGAATGAATGTATTATATCAGACTGTGTTACCCTGAAAAGTGAGGTGTTTTCTCTACCATATAATCCTAATCTTGTATGTGTAAAAGGTTCAAAACTGCTGCCAAACCGACTCTTGGTTCGTCTACACCCTTTTGCTAATCCTTTGAGCCGTCCCTTCTCAAATGTAAAGAAAGTAATAATAAGGTCAGCTTCCCCATACTCTATTGACCTGAGAACAATACCCTGTGTTCTGAATATTGCCATCACAAAAATACTACATTGGATATTTCCCAAAATCTTCAGGTTTCAAGTTCCTCAACCATTCTTCCAATCCATCCGTGTTATGCTTTTCTATCACTCTGTTATCAACAAATATAGGGGCATTTGTTCTCAAGGCTAAGGCGATCGCATCGCTCGGTCTGGAATCTATAACGATCTCCTCACCATATTGATTTATGTAAACAGAGGCGTAATATGTGTTTTCTACGATATCTGTTACCACAATCCTCAACACCTTAACCCCTAAACCTTCTATTATATTTCTTATGAGGTCATGTGTCATAGGTCTTGGTGTTAATATCTTGCCCAGACCGAGTGCTATTGCATCTGCCTCAGGTTTACCTATCCATATGGGGAGAGTTTCTTCTCCACCATTTATCTCCTTGAGGAGAACAATATACATTCCACTTCTTGGATCAAAAAGAAGCCCTTCTACCTTTACCTGCAATAACATATAATACCTTTTCGTTTACCTTTGTCCATTCGCCGTTCACCGTGACAGGAATGGTAAACTATGAATGGCGAACGGATACATTATAGCACTATTCACCGAATTATTTCAAAAATTTTTCTTTGTTAATTCAGGTTAATTATAATCTTAAGTTCTGTCCCTTTACCTATCTCTGATTTGATATTCATAATATCCGCACATTTTTTGATATTGGGAAGGCCCATCCCTGCACCAAAACCTAACTCCCGTATCCGCTCTGGAGCAGTTGAAAATCCAGGTTGCATCGCCTGCTCAATATCAGGAATCCCCGGACCCGAATCTATTGCCTCAATCTCAATCTGGGCTGGTTGAATATTAGCAATAATCTTGCCCCCTTTAGTAAAGATAACGATATTCATCTCCGCTTCATAGATTGCAATAGCTACTCTACGGACAGTGTGTGGATGAATACCAAAGTGAGTGAGTGTCTTTTTAAGACTACTTGCTGCTTCTCCTGCATGTTCAAAGTCATCACCAATAATCTCATATTCTAAAACTATACTTACTCTATCCGCAATGATATCTTCAAAAAGGATACGACTTTCATACCAACGATGAATTTCCTTCTCCTGATACATATCTTCTAATCTTCGTAATAATCCATGAACGATATCTTGTTTAGTAATAATCCCCACTAACTTCTCATTTCCCCTTTCAATTACAGGGAATCTACCATAGCCAAATTTATCAAATTTATTAATCGCATGAATAAGTGGTTCATCTTTATATAAAACTTCTATCTTTTGACTCATTTTTTCTGAGATAGTGGCATCCATTTCGCAATCTGCTAAAGATTTGATGAGATCTTCAATACTGATGATTCCAATTAATTTATCTTTTTCTACTACTGGTGTTCCAGAGATACGGTTATCACGAAGGATATTACGTAAATCAATAATTAAGTTATCTGGGCCAATCGTAATAACCTTTCTATTCATTACCTCACCAACTTTTAAGTTATATGTCAGTTCTCGAATTACACTGATTTTTTCTTTTTGTGCCATAAAGTATGTCTCACCTTTCTTGGGAAACGAGAGAAAGGAAAACGGTTAGAAATCATAAGAGATTAACTACCTTTATACTCTGAGCAACCAGGTAATCCTTTTTGATATAATTTACCACATGATTCGTACATTGGGAGTTTGGTGGTTAGTAATGGAATCCCTTTCTCTTTTGCAAGATTTATAGTTTCTTCGAATGGTGTTTTTCCACGAACAAAACAAATTGCCTTTATTTCCGATACTTCTGCGGTACGAACTACCTGGGCATTTACCAGACCTGTTAGGAGTAAAGACCCTGCTTTAACAAAACTTAACACATCACTCATTAAATCACATCCACAACACATCTTCACTTCAGTTTCTAAATCAGCCGTATTTACTATAACTTCTGCATTCAAAATTTCTTTTACTTCTTTGAGGGTCATCCCTTTCTCTCTATCATTTTCTTAAAATTATGATACATACCTTAAAACAGTTTTGTCAAGCCCGATAGCAGCCAAGTTTCCTGGTTGTTTTATGGATAAAATCCATGTCTATTACCGCGATGGTTCGATAATCACCTTGATAGATTCATTAGCATCAGCAACGAGTTGAAATCCGAGACCTGTCTCCGAGAGGCTTAATCTGTGCGTTATCATTTCATTAACATGAACCTTTCGAGAACTTATGAGTTTTATTGCCACTGCGATGTCTGATGGGCTGGCACCATACGAGGTCATCATTGTTACCTCTCTACGCCAGAAATCAGTAATTGGTATACTGACATTAATACATGGCTCAGGAACTGCAAAAAATAAGACAGTTCCCCCACTATCTACAGATTGAAGAGCCTGAGCAATGGCAGATGGTGCCCCTGTACAGATTATTACATGGTCAGCAAGTCTGTTTTTATTGACCTGACGCAAACGGGATGGGACATCCTCTTCGGCATAAATAACTGTATCTGCCCCGAATCTAATAGATGCCTTAAGGCGATATTCATTAATATCAGTTGCAATCACCCGTCCTGCTCCAGTTATCCGAGCAAGATTTATATGGAGGAGTCCCGAGATACCGCTTCCTATGATGAGTATACTTTCACCAGGTTGTATTCGTAATAATCTCTGTCCGCGCACAACGCATGCAAGCGGCTCAATAAATGTCCCATCTTCGAAAGATATCTCATCAGGCAACAGATATACACCCCGGTCAACATTTATTTCAGGTATACGAATATATTCAGCAAAGCCTCCAGGTTCATAATTAGTTTTATGCAGAGTCTCACATGCGGTATGATGCCCATTTAGACAGTAATGACAGGTATTGCATGGGACATGATGTGACACAAAAACTCTATCACCTACCCTGTAGTCCCTGACATTCTCACCAACCTCAACAATCTCTCCTGTTATCTCGTGACCCAATACGGCAGGTGCTTTTTTAATTCGATACCATTCCATTACATCACTTCCACAGATGCCACTCGCAACTACTTTTACGAGTATCTCACCTGAACCAATCTTTGGGATCGGTCTCTCCTCTATCCTTATATCCCTGTTATTGTAATATACTGCTACGCGCATAGTTAGTCGTTAATATTTAGTGAGCCCCACTTTTTTACCCTTTTCCTTCACCTCATTAAACAGCTCGTATGCCTCTTTGGGTGTTGCCTTTTTATGGATGATGGCCCTTAGTGCCTTGATCATTGCAACAGGGTGTTCATTTTGCCAGATATTCCTCCCCAGATTAACACCTATAGCACCTCTTTGTATTCCATCGTAAACAAATTCCAACACCTCAAGATCTGTGTCTACCTTTGGTCCACCTGCTATAACTATGGGGACAGGGCAACCGTTTACTACTTTCTCAAAATTCTCGCACCAGTATGTCTTTACCACCTTTGCCCCTAACTCCGCAGCGATGCGACAGCATAAGGCGAGGTAACGGGCATCTCGCTTTTCTAATTCCTTACCAACAGCGGTAACTGCCATCACTGGAATGCCATAATCCTCTGCTTCATCTACAAGTCTTGCCAGATTTAGTAGTGTTTGGCGCTCATAATCGCTACCTATAAATATAGATATACCTACAGCAGATACATTAAGTCTGAGTGCTTCCTTTACAGAGGTGGTTATGCCTTCATTAGCCAGATCTTTTCCTACAATACTTGTGCCTCCTGATACCCGTAGAATAATTGGAACACTATTATCAGGCTCTATGCACGAACGCAATACTCCTCTGGTAACAAACAGGGCATCACAATAAGGAAGAAGTGGTTTAATTGTCTCTCTTGGTTTTTCCAATTTTGTTGTAGGACCAAGAAAATATCCATGGTCAATAGGCAAAAATAAACAGTGACCATCGGGTTTAATTAATTGTGACAGCCGATTTTTCATTCCCCAATCCATCGTAAATACCTCCTTC
>JBFLZU010000050.1:32369-42261 GCA_040756155.1 Nitrospirota bacterium
TTCCAATTTTGTTGTAGGACCAAGAAAATATCCATGGTCAATAGGCAAAAATAAACAGTGACCATCGGGTTTAATTAATTGTGACAGCCGATTTTTCATTCCCCAATCCATCGTAAATACCTCCTTCCTATAAACAGTAAAACTTCTTTGCCTCTTCAAGAGATATCCCTCTGTAATCATCCGCATGCCCTGCTGTGCCAAATGCCTCCATCTTAAATTTGATGACGTCGAAGACTGCTTCCCTTGCAGGTGTAAGATAATCTCTGGGATCGAACTTTTCAGGTGCTTCCGTAAGTATCTTTCTAATCGCCCCTGTAAAGGCAATCCTTGAATCAGTATCAACATTAATCTTGACAACACCGAGCCTTATAGCCTCCTGTATGGAGACTATCGGGACACCTTTAGAGTCTTCCATCCTGCCACCATATTTGTTAACAATATCGGTCAAATACTGAGGCACACTGCTTGCTCCATGAAGAACAAGAGGTGTGTCAGGACATCTCCTCTTAATACCCATTATAATGTCCATGGCAAGCCTTGGAGCATCTTTGAATTTGTATGCACCATGTGATGTCCCTATGGCAACAGCAAGGGCATCAATATTTGTCTTCTTTATAAACTCCTCAGCCTGAGCAGGGTCTGTGAGGTGAGTATGCCCTGAACCTATCCCATCTTCTATCCCTCCGAGGGTTCCAAGTTCACCTTCCACAGTCACACCAAATCTATGTGCGTATTCAACAACCTCTTTGGTAACCTTAAGGTTATATTCGTAGGTGCTTACTGTTTTACCATCCTCCATCAAAGAACCATCTATCATAACTGAAGTAAACCCAAGATTTACGGCAGTCTTTACGATTTCGAGAGAATTTCCGTGATCGAGGTGCATGGCGATTGGGATTTCAGGGTTATCTTCCACAGCAGCAAGCATAAGATGTTTCAGATATACAAGATTTGAGTATTTAAGTGCACCCCTGCTTGCCTGAATAATAACAGGAGACCTTGTTTCTTTTGCAGCCTTCATGATTGCCTGAATCTGCTCCATATTATTTACATTGTAAGCCCCAACCCCATAGCCTTTTTTCATGGCTTCATCAAGGATCTGTCTCATGGGAACCAATGGCATAAACCCTCCTTCATTTGAGGTAATGTTTTGTGAGACTTGGATGATATTATACCTTTTTCAATACCATTAATCAAATCCTCTTTGATCACTACGCATAACGCTGTTAAGCTCCGATCAATCAGTTCTCCGCTTGACAAACGGGACTGATTTTTCTTAGAATATTAACTAAAGATAATAGATTCAAAATATCCGTATACATGTGATACGGAAAAGATATACAGAAAGGAGGTTAGTTTATGAACACACTGAAGACAATGGTATTGATGGTTGCACTGACATTGATACTCATATGGGCTGGTGCAGCTATTGGTGGAAAATCAGGGATGACTATAGCACTTGGTTTCGCCCTTGTAATGAACATGGTCACATATTGGTTCAGCGACAAGATAGTACTCAAGATGTATGGTGCGCAGCAGGTAACTGAGGCAGAGGCACCAGAACTTTACAGTATCGTTAGGACACTCGCACATAAAGCAGGATTACCAATGCCAAAGGTGTATATAATTGATGGCGATTCACCAAATGCCTTTGCAACTGGAAGAAACCCTTCGCACGCAGCGGTCGCAGTAACAAGTGGGATAATGAGGATACTGTCGAGAGATGAACTTTCTGGTGTTATAGGGCACGAGTTGGCACATGTAAAACACCGCGATATACTTATAGGCACAATAGCTGCGACCATTGCAGGTGCGATAAGTTACCTCTCACAGATGGCTCAGTGGGCAATGATTTTTGGTGGAAGAAGCGATGATGAAGGTAGAGGCGGAAACCCTATCGCTGCACTGGTGATGATGATAGTAGGTCCTATTGCAGCACTGCTTATACAGATGGCTATCTCAAGGTCAAGGGAATATGCCGCTGACCAGGGTGGTGCAAGAATAGCAGGAAATCCCCTTTTTCTCGCAGGTGCACTAAAAAAGCTCCATATTGCTTCTCAGAGGATACCTCTTGAGGCAAACCCTGCAACCGCTCATATGTTTATTGTGAGCCCTCTGAGCGGTGGTGGAATCCTCAGCCTCTTCAGCACACACCCACCAATTGAAGAGCGTGTGACAAGGCTTGAGGCTATGGCAAGAGGAGCATATTAATCCAGAATAAAGGGGCTGCCTCTTCCCCAATTAGTTCTTTACATTGTCATTGCGAGGCGACCCGAACAAAGTGAGGAAATAGCCGAAGCAATCTTAAAGAACAAAGAAAAGGTTAATAAGAGATTGCTTCGCCTTCGGCTCGCAATGACAGGAATGAGGGACTCGCTAAGATTAATGAGTCTATTGACCTTTCCTCATTTCCACGAACCACCTTGTAGCTATTTTTTCTCACAAAATCAATTATGCCCCTATTATCTCATTCAGTCCTTCAACAACCTGTTCTATTTCTTCAGGAGAAGCCTTTCCGATTATTTTTCCAATTCTCTCAACTGAAAGCGTCCGAATCTGACTTATTTTTACCCATGACCGTTTGGGCAAATTTGCAGTTTTCAATTCAAGAGTAAGGGGGAATCCTGCTCTCTGGGGCTGACTGGTTAGAACTACGGCAATGACCGTCCCTGAACGCTCATTAAAAATATCGTGGCTTAAAATCAAAACAGGCCGTAAGCCTGCTTGCTCACGGCCCCGAACTGGGTTTAAATCAACCCATCTAACGTCGCCCCTTAGTATTCGGGCCATTGGCTCAAATCCTCAGTTAATCCTTCATCTGCCATTGCCTTTTCAAAGGTCTGGTCAAGTTTCGCGCATTCTTTCGCTAAACGGGTGCGTTTTATCCGTGCAAGCTTTTCTTCTACAGCCTCCTGAATAGCTTGGCTACGATTCTGAAAAATATGTTCATTGACGAATCTGTCTAACTGTTCAATGTATTGTTCATCCAATGTGATCGCAATTTTTGCTTTGCCCATAGACACCTCCGGTATTACTTTATATCATACCTATGGTTTTGTCAATTGTTTTTTGATTTTAAATAATAAAAGAATATTTTTAGCAGAAAAAGTGGGAAAGTCTCAAATTACATAGTTATGTACTGCAAAACATATAGCAATGCCAGAGATACGATAATGACTCCTAACATAAGTTTAATTAACCTCTGTGGAACAAATTTCTGGAATCGAGCCCCAAGATACATGCCAGCAAATCCTCCTGCCCCGAAGAGAAACCCTAATAGCCAATCAGGCGATGTTGACAGTCCAGTCTTAGCAGGGATAATACTGTAAAAGGTCACCCCAGCTATAGAAGTCAGTAATGTGCCCATCAGGGAAGCACCTGCAACCGTATAGATAGGTAAGTGAAAGACCGCTACACAGAATGGTGCAATAATAGCCCCCCCACCAACCCCGTATGTGCCACCGATAATCCCTACAAGAAAGGAAAGGATAAACATAGCTACAGGACTGAATGAAAACCTTTCACCCCAGAACTCGTATTCAATTTTAGTAAGGCTGAAAGAGATTGTTTTCACCACTGCCTCTGGAGGAATCCCTGCAGTTATTCTTGCCTGCTGTTGTTCTTTTAGTTGTTTGACTCTTATCTTGAACTTTTCATCGACAGCATTTATCTTTACCTTTTCAACCTGCCCTTTCCATGCTATCTCGTAGAGAAGGCGACCTCCAATATAGAGGAGAACGCATCCAACAAAAAGTTTGAAGGCTCTTGGATCAGGCAGATAGATTACCCTCAGAAAGTACCCGATAAATACACCGGGAAGTGTCCCCATAATGACCACTGCGGTCAGGGGCCATACCATTCGACCTTCTTTGAGATAACGATATACCCCGCTGGGAATAGCCACAATATTGAAGACAAAATTTGTTGCACTCACAGAGGGGCTTGTGTAGTTAAAGACGCTCATCTGGAACGGGAGAAGGAGAAAGGCTCCTGAAATCCCTCCCATAGAGGTAAAAAATGAAACGACCAGTGCGACCAGAGGGGGGATAAATATGTAGGTCTTGACGCCTGATACTGGAAAAGATATATATAAGAAGTCCATTTCGATATCTCTTCTTTGAAATCTTGCTGTAATAAATTCAGACTATCTTACCATAAAATAACATTTTCCTAATATCAAATCATTCCATATCAAATCATTCCATATCAAATCATTCCTTGACAAATAAGACCGATTGGGATACCTTATGAGCGGTCGTTTAAAACCAAATTAATGAGGTATTCTAATGCCTTTCATAGGAGAGTTCTTTGTAAGTGAGGTTCTCAATAAACCAGTTCTTGACCCCTCCGGTGAAGAAATAGGTAAATTGAGGGATATGCCAGTTGCTACTGGAGAAGTCTTCCCGCATATAACCGGACTTATCCTCTCAAAAAAGAAAAAGACATTTCTTCTTGAATGTGAATCCTTAAACATGTTCAATAAAAGGATAATATCATCCAGAGTGTTTGCTTCAAGTATAAGAGAATATGAAATAAAGGAGACCGATCTGTTAATCATCAGGGATATACTCGATAAACAGATAGTTGATATAAATGGAATAAAGGTGGTAAGGGTAAACGATGTCAAGATCTCAGAGGTTGACGGATGTCCATGTATGGTTGCAGTAGATATCGGGTTTTCAGGGATACTCAGACGCCTCGGTGTAGAAAAAAGGTGGTTAGGAAAGATGATAAGCTACAGGATACCCCACAACCTTATAAGCTGGAACTACATACAGCCTATAGAACCCAAACTTGCAAGGCTTTCACTTACAGTAACACGACAGGCAATAGGCGGTATGCATCCTGCAGATATAGCCCACATAATAAGCCAGGTGCCGGAAAAAGAGCGGGCTGCTATTTTCCATACACTCGATGCTGAAACTGCTGCAGAGGCGCTTCACGAACTCGAACCAACAGTTCAGGCGTCCATAATCGGAGGACTAGATAAAAGGCAGGCGTCTAACATAATACAGGAGATGCCTCCTGATGAAGCTGCGGATTTGCTTGCTGACCTCCCAGCGGAAAAGGCAATGGAGTTTATTGGACTTATGGAAAGGGAAGACGCAGAAGAACTTCAGGAACTTCTCTCACACGATGAGGATACTGCTGGAGGACTTATGACAACTGAATATATCGCCTATCCTCCAGATATTACGGTTGCCGATGCTATGGAGCGGTTCAGAAAGGATGCTACTGAAGTAGAGACTATCTATTACATCTATGTCACTGAAGCGGATGAAAAGCTGATCGGAGTCATCTCCCTGAGAGAACTCCTGCTGGCACTCCCTGAAACAACACTTTCAGAGATTATGACAACACAACTTAAGACAATATCTCCACTGACAGATGAAAAGGAAGTAGCTGAGACCATATCCAAATATAATTTAGTAGCACTCCCTGTTGTGGATGATAAAGACAGATTGCTCGGAATAGTAACTGTAGATGATATTCTTGATTTTATTGTCCCCACCGAGGCAAAGAGAAAGAGGAGAAGGGTATGAAAAAAAGGCTATTACTTCTCTTTGCTATAATTGGTCCAGGGATAATAACTGCAAATATAGACAATGACGCAGGAGGAATAACCACATATTCGGTAGCAGGTGCACGATTCGGATACTCCCTGCTCTGGACACTCATACCTACTACAATCACCTTGATAGTCGTCCAGGAAATGGTGGCAAGGATGGGTGTAGTCACTGGAAGGGGTCTCTCTGACATTATAAGGGAACGATACGGTGTAAAGGTTACGGTGTATATGATGATTGCCCTTCTCATTGCAAATTATAGTACAACCGTGGCAGAATTTGCAGGATGGGCAGCAAGTTTCGAACTTCTCGGTATCAGTAGATATATATCTGTCCCCATAGCTGTGTTTGCTGTCTGGATACTCGTAACAAAAGGAACCTATCGTTCTGTTGAGCGAATACTCCTCGCTGCATGCGTAATATATATAGGGTTTATTATCTCTGCATTTATGGCGAGACCTGAGTGGGGTGAGGTTCTTCGTAATACCTTTACCCCCAGGTTCAAACTTGATTCAGAATATGTGATGATGACGATAGGAATTGTAGGGACTACCATAACTCCATGGATGCAATTTTATCTACAGTCATCTATTTCAGAGAAGGGAATAAGGAAGGAAGATTATAGATATTCGAAACTCGATGTAGTAATTGGTTGCTCCATTACTGATATAATAGCCTTTTTTATAATAGTTACATCTGCTGCCACATTGTTTCCGCTCGGAATACGGATAGAGAATGCAAGTGAAGCAGCAATGGCGTTAGAACCGATGGCTGGGAAGTATGCATCAACCATATTTGCAGTAAGCCTTGCCAATGCATCACTTCTCGGTGCTATTATAGTGCCACTCGCAACCGCATACTATATATGTGAGGGTATCGGCTGGGAAGCGGGTATAAACAAAACCTTCGAAGAGGCACCACAGTTCATGTGGCTCTACACAGGACTGATTGCCCTTAGTGCACTTGTGGTCTTATTCCCTAAGGCGCCTCTGATAACCATCATGGTCATAGCCCAGGTGATAAATGGGATAATTCTGCCTTTTGTGCTCATATATGTTCTGCTTCTCGTGAATAATAAAGAACTAATGAATAATTATGTAAATCCAAGGAGTTATAACATCATAGCGTGGATAACAATAGGGGTGATGATATTGCTGAGTGTGATACTATTTGTAACTATTTTTATTCCAAATCTTTAAGGAGGTGAAGCAATATGCTTAAATTATTACCAAAACAGATGGATTTTTTCAGCATCTTTGAGCAGACAGCCTCAAACCTACAGATGGGAGCAAAGTTACTCGTTGAACTAATGGAAAACCTCAGTGATGCAGAAGAAAAAGCAAAGAAGATATATGATGCAGAGCAGGAAGGTGACATTCTCACTCATGAGGTTTTTAAGAGGCTTAATAAGACATTCATAACCCCTATTGATAGAGAGGATATCCATGCCCTTTCCTCAAGGCTTGATGATATACTTGATTTAATATGGGCTACAGCAGAAAGAATTGTCGCATTCAAGATAAAGGAACCCATCCCTGAGGCAATTGCCCTCTCAAAGACACTTCTCTCCACAACAGAAATCATCCTTAAAGCAGTAACTTCCCTCAAACAAAAGAATTATTCGTATCTCCATGAATATTGCATCGAGATTAATACCCTTGAAAACAGGGCTGACCGTTTTTTCAGGGATGCGCTTGCCAAACTCTTCGATGATATAAATGACCCTATTTTCATCATTAAGTGGAAAGAGGTCTATGAACACCTCGAGAATGCTACAGATAAATGCGAGGATGTTGCAGATATACTTGAAGGAATCGTGTTAAAACATGCCTGAAATAATTATTCTTATCGTAGTCCTTGCTATACTCTTCGATGTAAGTAATGGATGGAACGATTCTGCCAATGCAATAGCCACTGTGGTTTCAACAAGGGTTCTCACCCCATTAAAAGCCGTCCTCATGGCAGCTACGATGAATGTCCTTGGGGCATTTTTTACTACCGCTGTTGCAAAGACCATAGGTAAGGGGATTGTAGACCCCTCAGCAGTTACTCAACCTGTGGTAGTTTCAGCCCTGATTTCAGGATTTCTATGGAATTCTGCCATGACATTAATCGGAATGCCTGTGAGTGCCTCTCATGCATTAATTGGTGGGCTTATCGGAGCCGCTATCTCTTACGGTGGGATGGGGATACTCAATCTATCGGGTATTATAACGATATTTTCTTCGTTGATCGTATCTCCATTTTTAGGAATTGTCTTCGGATTTCTCCTGATGTTGCTTATCATCAAGTTATTAGGCAGGCTACCCCTCGGGGTATTAAACAGGTATTTTGGACGTCTCCAGGTATTATCATCGGCGTTTATGGCTTTCAGCCACGGCTCTAATGATGCACAGAAGGTAATGGGTATTATTACACTTGCCCTTGTAAGCGGAGGATATTTAAAAACGGTTGAGGTACCATTATGGGTTATACTGATCTGTGCCATTGCTATGGGTATAGGAACTGCAATCGGAGGATGGAGGGTTATCAAGACTCTCGGAGTGAGATTGCTTAAACTTCAACCAATTCATGGCTTTGCAGCAGAAACATCAGCAACCGCCATTATCCTCAGTGCAAGCCACTTTGGACTTCCTGTAAGCACCACTCATGTTATCTCTACTGCTATAATGGGGGTAGGAGCAACCAGACGAATCTCCGCAGTAAAATGGGGAATAGCAGGCAAGATAGTTATGGCATGGGTCTTTACTCTACCTATGTGTGCTGGATTAGCATGGACAATCTATAAGCTATTTATTTTTATATCAAATTTATACCAGAATTTACCCTCTTTTTGACCTTTCTATATGCGATCACCATTTTCAGAGTAATAAAATAAAAACCGATAGACAATACCATGGTAAGTATAATGTTACCGATAAGATAAGGTAGCAGTATCTCCTTGCCTGCAAGTGATATAAACTCTTTAAGCATCTCAAGGATTGAGAGTCCTTCCATATATTTTATCTGCGTTATGGCTGAAGCCACATTTGGTGCGATATTCTGATGTATAATGAGTTCACCGAGGATGTAACTCAGTGTCCAGAAAAAGACGGATGTCCATGGGTTCATAATCATTGTCCCTATTACTGCTGATATCTTATTTGCTTTAAAAAGGAGGGCGAGGAAAATAGCGAATATTATCCCTAATCCAAAGGTTGGGAGTATTCCAGCAGCAATACCGAGCGCCATGCCTAATGCTATCTTCTCAGGTGTATCGTCTATCCGTATGATCTTGAGATACTGAAGTTTAATCCATCGTTTGGTAACATTGAAGATCCCCTTTTTACTGTTTTTGATGTTATCCTTCAATATCAGTGAATCCCCAAAAGTCGTATAATCCCATTTCTTATCATGCTGACCGCTATTGCCGCAAGGATTAATGCCGCTACCTTAGCAACTGCCCGTGAACCACCTGTGCCAATAACCCTGATAATCTTATCTGCATTAAAGAGGATAATAAAGGCAAAGACAAGATTTATGATAATCGAAAGCAGCACCGGGAAAAACCCGTATGAACCAGTGAGGACAAGTGCTGTTGTAAGGGTTGCTGGTCCTGCAAGAAGGGGTGTCCCGAGTGGAACAACCCCGAGCGATGTATCCACCCCTCTTGATATTACAGGTCCCTTGAGTATGTCAATTACTGCAAAGACCATAAGGAGCACTCCACCTGCTATCATAAAATCCTCAACCTTTATACCGAGAACCTTAAAGATCCAATCACCTACGAGCACAAAGACAACCGTCACAAAGAAGGCTGTAATAATTGACTGAATAACAGCTTCTTTTTTCTTATCTCGTGATATTCCTTCTGAAAGCGTAATGTAGATAGGCAAGATGCCGAGGACATCCATCGTCACAAAGATAGGGATTGTCGTCAGGACAAGGGTGTGTAAGAAACCTCCATCCAACGGTGGTCTTCAGCCTCCCCTAATCCTTACCCCTTTTCAGCCTGTTGACGAATGGCTCCAGGAGGTCAATAGGCACGGGGAATATAGTAGTAGAATTCTTCTCTGTTGCAACCTCTGTGAGTGTTTGAAGGAATCTGAGCTGAATGGCTGCGGGATTTCTCCCTATTATATCAGCTGCATCTGCGAGCTTATGTGCTGCCTGAAATTCCCCATCTGCATGGATGACCTTTGCCCTTCTCTCTCTTTCCGCCTCAGCCTGTTTCGCTATTGCCCTCTGCATCTCTATTGGTAAATCAACATTCTTCACCTCAACAGCAGTTACCTTTATTCCCCAGGGTTCTGTGGCCTGATCTATTACCTTCTGGAGTTCTGCAT
>JBFLZU010000051.1 GCA_040756155.1 Nitrospirota bacterium
ATATCGGCAGGTATAATATCAATATTGAGTGTCTGATTATTCCGTGTTATAGTAAACCTTGTGACCTTGCCTGGTGTGATGTCCTCCACCGCTCTGCTATAATCAGTCATGTCCGATACCTTTTTACTATCGATCTCTTTTATAATATCACCTGCTTTCAATCCTGCCACATAAGCAGGAGTTCCTGGAGTAACAAAAGAGATAACAAGCCTATCCGATGAAGATGCCTCTTTTCCTGCAATCCGTGCAAGAACAGGGTCTTTGAGATTATAAAGGTCTATTCCAATACCTCCCCTTCTTTTCTTGAAGTCCTCCTTAGGCATCGCTTTAAGTAGTCTCCAGCTTACTGTATGGACCCACTGTTTGGTTTCGATAAACCGTTTTGCAGCCTTTATCCTGAGTTCTTCTGTAGCGGTCTCTATTTCCTTATCCGTAACCTTTGGACCTGTCGTGGTCGCACAGGCAGAGAGAAAGAGAAGAAGAATCAATATTGTTATTTTCCATTTCCGCTGTTTCAATATCATTTATCTATCCTGCTTAATTTTATTATATCAAACTTTGAAATTGTAAAAGCGATTTTTTTATGTTAGCCTATTTTAGGAAGAAGGAGGTTGCATCTATGCTAAAGAATGATCGATGGATAAAGAAGATGGCACTTGAACATGATATGATTAACCCCTTTGAAGAGAGCCAGGTGAAGTCAGGTGTTATATCCTATGGTCTATCTTCATACGGATACGATATGAGGATCGCAGATGAGTTTAAGATATTCACGAATATCAATACCACTATAGTTGACCCCAAGGATTTCGATACGAGGTCATTTGTTGATTTCAAGGGTGATATTTGTATAGTTCCACCAAATTCATTTGCATTAGGAAAGAGTGTAGAGTATTTCAAGATTCCACGCAATATCCTTACAATATGTCTCGGTAAGTCCAGCTATGCAAGGTGTGGTATAGTTGTAAATGTAACACCTTTTGAACCTGAATGGGAGGGATTTGTGACTATAGAGATATCCAATACCACACCCCTTCCTGCCAAGATATATGCCAATGAGGGTATTGCTCAGGTTATCTTTTTTGAGAGTGATGAGGTATGCGAGGTATCCTATGCAGACAGAAAAGGGAAGTACCAGGCACAGGCAGGGATAACACTTCCAAAGGTATAATAAATACAGTGAGGAGTGAAGAGTGAGAAGTGAAAAGAATGAGTTAAAGCCGGAAGATCGACTTATCGTTGCTCTGGATGTTGAAAGTAATGAAGATGCCACAAGACTTGTAGGATCGCTCAGAGAATATGTAAATATCTTCAAGATAGGCCACCAGCTATTTACAGTTGAAGGGCCCCGTGTAATCGAGATGATTCATAAAAAGGGATGCAGAGTATTTCTTGACCTTAAATATCACGACATACCAAATACTGTTGCAAAGGCAGGAGCAGTCGCTACCCGTATGGGGGTATTTATGTTTAATCTCCACACTCTCGGTGGAACAGAGATGATGCAGAGGTGTAAAGATGCTGTGGTTGAGACATCACTAAAACTCGGAACACAGAGACCGTTGGTTACAGGTGTGACCATACTCACGAGCATAGAGCAAGAGACATTGAATGAATTAGGTATGCCTTTATCTGTGAAGGAACAAGTTAAACATCTCTCGGCAATGGCTTACAGAGCAGGTCTTGATGGTGTTGTTGCATCACCACAGGAGGTAAGAATGATAAAGGATTATCTTGGCGAAGGATTTCTGGTAGTTACGCCTGGGATTCGTACTGGAAATCTACAATTAAAAAGAGGTAATGCTGTTGATGACCAGAAGAGAGTCATGTCTGTTAGGGATGCCATAGATGCAGGCGCTGATTATATAGTAGTCGGACGCCCTATCATAGAGGCAGACGACCCTGTAGAGGCAACAAAAAAGATACTAAAAGAGATTCTTCACCCTTCCTCGTCATTCTGAAGGAGCGTCAGCGACTGAAGAATCTATGAAAGGCAAGATAATGATAGCAAAAGAGAAGATCTTAGATATTCTTTTTGAAAATAATGCCCTACTTAAAGGACATTTTCTACTGAGTTCAGGACTTCATAGCCCTAACTACCTACAGTGTGCCCTTGTACTTCAGCATCCTGAGTATGCCGAGATGCTCTGCAGAGAGATTGCGCAATTATTCAAAGATAAAAAGATAGACCTTGTTACTGCACCTGCCCTTGGAGGTATCATAGTTGCACATGAAGTGGCAAAAGCATTAAAATGTAGGGCGATATTTGCTGAAAGAGTGGAGGGTATACTCACTCTAAGAAGGGGATTTTCTATAAAAAGTGGTGAACGTGTGCTTATAGTAGAAGATGTTATAACAACAGGAGGTTCTACAAGGGAGACAATAGATGTTGTTAAAAGAAATGGTGGGATTGTTGTTGGAGTGGGATGTCTGATAGACAGAAGTGGTGGCAATGCAGATGTCAGTGTTCCATATAAGTCATTGGTTTCTTTCCCTATACCTACATATACCCCGGAGACATGCCCCCAATGCAAAAGTGGGGGTATCCCTGTAAAACCCGGTAGCAGAGGGTAATGACATCTATTCTTCCATCTAAAAATGAATTCCTCAGGGCTGTAAGAAAAGGAAAGATATTTCCTGTTTACACTGAAATAGCCTTTGAAGAGCCAGCCACTGTATTTGAGAAAATCCATGCAGAGGGTCATTCATTCCTCCTTGAAAGTGTAAAGGGGATTAAAAAGATCGGAAGGTATTCGTTTCTCGGCGCAGAACCATACCTTATATTCAGAAATAAAGGGCGTGATACAGAGATAATATGGAAGGGGAAAAGAATTCTTACATCGAGTCCACCACTCAAAAAACTCAGGGAGTTAATGAATGATTATTTTTTAGAGCGTGTTGATGGACTTCCACCTTTTCTATGTGGTGCGGTTGGCTTTATTGGATATGACTTTGTTCATAACTTTGAGAGGCTTCCACAAACTGCACTTGATGACCTGAATCTTCCAGACGCATATTTCATCTTTGTTGATTGCATTGTTGCATTTGATCATTATGATAAAAAGGGCTGGATTATTGCAAGTCCATTAGCAAGAAAACAGGAATTTAACTATGATAATATCACAGGTATTGACTGGGAGGAATATTATGAGGAATCGAGCATACGGATAGAAAGACTCAAAGAGAAAGTTCAAGGTTCAAAAATACAGGGGTCAGGGGTCAGGGGTCAGGGGTCAGAGAAAATTATGAATATAGAGATAAACTATCACATGAAAAAAGAACAATATATGAATATAGTCAGGAGGACAAAGGAATATATTGCCGATGGAGATATTTTCCAAGCAAACCTTTCGCAGAGGTTGTCTGCTGAAACAGGGGATACAGATGCCTGGTCGCTTTACAGGATACTGCGGTCAATCAATCCATCACCTTTTGCAGCATTTCTTGATTTTGGTGAATGTACGATTGTAAGTTCATCCCCTGAAAGATTATTGAAGGTTGAGGAAAGAACGGTTGAGACCCGACCCATTGCAGGGACAAGACCAAGAGGTTTAGATGACAATGGTGATAGAAGAATGAGGGCAGAGCTTCTCATGAATGAAAAGGAAAGGGCTGAGCATATAATGCTTATTGATTTAGAGAGAAACGACCTTGGCAGAGTATGCGATTATGGGAGTATTGAAGTGGATGAATTGATGATTACGGAAGATTACTCCCATGTAATCCATATCGTCTCGAACATAAAGGGAAGACTTGCAGAGGGGAAGGATTGCTTTGATGTGATAAGGGCAGCATTTCCAGGAGGCACAATCACAGGTGTCCCAAAGGTAAGATGCATGGAGATAATTGATGAATTAGAACCAGTAACTAGAGGTCCGTATACAGGTTCAATCGGGTATATAAGCTTTACAGGCGATATGGATCTCAATATTATTATAAGAACATTTGTAATAAAGGACGGAGTTGCCTATGTTCACGCCGGTGCCGGGATAGTAGCAGACTCAGATCCAGAGAGGGAATACTATGAGACCCTTTACAAGGCAGAGGCATTGATAAAGACGATAGAGAAAGTCAGGATTAAGGAGTAAGGATTAAGGATTAGGAGTAAAGGAGATGATCATATATCTTAATGGTGAACTTGTGGAGAGAAAAGATGCTGTGGTCTCTGTCTTTGACCATGGGTTTCTTTACGGTGATGGTATATACGAGACCCTGAGAGCCTACAATGGGAGGGTATTTATGCTTGATGAACACATTGAGAGACTTTTTCGCTCTGCCTCACTCATAAAACTACATCTCCCATTATCTAAAGAGGAAATCAGCACTGCAGTGTATATTACACTCTCTGCCAATGGTCTTAAGGACGCATATATAAGGATTACGGTATCAAGAGGTATGGGTGAAATAGGGCTCGATCCAGATTTATGCCCGATCCCAACTATTGTAATAATAGCGAGAGAACTCAAAGGGTATCCAGAAGAACTCTATGAAAAGGGTATAAAGATAACTATTGTAAATGTCATGAGAAATCACAGAGATGCCCTCAATCCACAGATAAAGTCCCTTAATTTTTTAAATAACATCCTTGCAAAGATAGAGGCAAAGGATAAAGGTGCATACGAAGGGGTTATGCTTAATATAGATGGGCATCTGACAGAGGGGACAATAACCAATATATTCTTCATCAAGGATAGAAGGCTATTAACCCCCTCAATAGATGCGGGGATACTTGATGGTATAACACGGGGGATAGTTTTGAAGATAGCAAGAGAAAAAGGTATGGAGACTGTTGAGGGATTGTTTCACCCTGAAGACCTCTATACAGCAGACGAGGTATTCATCACGAACTCAACGATTGAGATACTTCCTGCGATAGTGGTTGATAACAGAAAAATCAAGGATGGGTTTCCGGGTTTAATAACCATGTGTCTGCTAAAGATCTACAGGGAAGTTGTTGCAGAAAGCCCCCTGTAGCAATCTTCGAAATGTAAGGAATTTTTTATTTTTTTAGCCACGCCATCAACCTTTCAGCTGGAAGGGTATTGAGTATATCACCCTTTTCAAGCCAACCCCTCCTTGCAACAGATACTCCACTATTCATATAATCGAGCTGATTTATGATATGGGCGTCAGTAGAGATAATCAACGGGACACCAAGTTCTTTCGCCCTCTTGCAATATGTATCGTTAAGATCCAGCCTCAACGGGTATGCATTTATCTCAAGGGTGGTGTTGTGTTTCTTTGCCTCTCTTAATATCTCCCCCATGTCTACCTCATAGGCATCCCTTTCACCTAAAAGCCTTCCAGTAGGATGAGCTATAACATCAACATGTGGATTCCTTATAGCCTTTATGATCCGTGATGTGAGTTGTTCCTTTGACTGCTTGAAGCCAGAATGGATCGCAGCCACAACTATATCAAGCCTGGCAAGGATGTCATCCGTATAGTCAAGCGATCCATCTCCTCTGATATTCACCTCTATACCGGCAAGCAGTCTAAAGCCCCTCAGCCGTTTATTTATCTCGTATATCTCACCTTTCTGCTTTATAATGTCCTCATCTGTCATACCTCTCGCTATACCTAAGGACTTGGAGTGATCTGTAATAGCAAGGTATTGATAACCCCTTTTAATCGCCCCTGCCACAAGTTCTTCAAAGGTATGCGCCCCATCACTCCACTTGCTGTGTACATGGAGGTCTCCTTTTATATCAGATAGTTCAAGTAAATCTGGTAGTCTCCTATTTTGAGCAGCCTCTATCTCACCAGTATCTTCCCTTAGCTCAGGTGGTATGTAGGGTAATCCTATTACCCTGAATATATCTTCCTCTTCTTTCCCACCGATTTTCTTCCCTGTATCCTCTCTGAATATACCATACTCATTTATCTTCAAACCTCTCTTCATAGCCATCTCTCTGACACGTATATTATGCGTCTTTGAACCCGTAAAGTAGGCAAGTGCAGCACCATAGCTGTCTTTTTCAACAACCCTCAAATCTACCTGTAAACCTTCATGTGTCACGATTGAGGACTTTGTCTGCCCATGCGCAAGAACCTCTCTTATCTGAGGGAGGTTAACAAACACCTTCATTACCCTCTCTGGGTGGTTTGATGTAGCAAGGATATCTATATCCCTTATGGTATCCTTCATTCTTCTAAGACTGCCAGCAAGAGAAATCCGTTCAACCTCTTTACACATTTTTAATCTATCGAGTATATCCAGTGCGACTGGCAGAACCCTGCCGAGAGGCTGTCGCTCCTTCCCTCTCTTTAGCATCTGAATACCACGGAGTATGTTCTCTTCTGTCTTTTCTTTTATCCCCGGCAGTCCTGCAAGCCTGTGTGATGAAGCCATCTCTTCGAGTTCTTCGATGCTCTTTATATTCAGTCTTTCATAAAAGAGCTTTGCTGTTTTCGGTCCAAGTCCTGGGACAGAAAGCATGTCAACCAGCTCGGATGGAACCTCTTTTTTGATATCTTCGTAGTATTGAAGCCTCCCTGTCGAGATTATCTCCCTTATCTTTTGTGCAAGGTCTTTACCTATACCTGGTATCTGTTCAAGCTCCCCTTCTTTCTCAGAGACCTCAGCAACATCTCTTGATAATGCCTCTATGTTTTGTGCTGCCTTCCTGTACGCCCTTATCCTGAAAGGGTTTTCACCCATTATCTCAAGCAGGTCTGCAATACCATTGAATATCTCTACAACCTCACGGTTCTTCATAGGCATAAATATAAAAATCTTTTTATTGAATAATATCATAATTTATGCGCTTTCGATAATAGGTTTGTTTATGTGGGTTTTTCAGTGTGACTGTTCCCAAAGAGAATCTATGTAGTAAAGAATTTTATTAAGTTTTATAATGTCAGAAGGATAGGTTTAACAATGCCAGATGAAAAGATAAAAGTAATTTCTTACTCTGGTTATCGGGGTGATGAATCTCCAAAGGTATTTATCCTGCATGGAGAGCGTATCAAGGTTATGGAGATTTTAAAGATGTGGACCGAGGAAAGAACAGAGAGCAGGGAAAGGAAAAGGTTTTTCAAAGTAAAAGGAAGCGATGGCTATGAATACATAATTTATTACGATGAGAAGGTGATGGAGTGGTATCTTTCCATTTGACACTGAAATTTAATCCTATATAAGATGTATCCTCTGAGAAACACTTCGAAGAGGGGAAGATAATTTTAGAATCAAGTTTTACAGGCTCGAATGTTAGATGTAATGTTACCTACCCTTTCAATAAAGCAGATATGGAGATGTCTTCATTCAAGTCTTCCCAATGGATTCCAACACCTCTACCAATAAGCCGATATCTTTTTCTCTGTTCCTCAGTTGCATCCCTTAATTTTGGAAACCACTCAAGAGGCACGCTGATTTCTCTTCCATCTATAAGACGAATATGCATCATATTGGGGTCAAACCATATAGTAGATGCCATTGCCTCAGAGGTTTTACCGACCAAAGTACTCATTCCATTAACCAGAGTAAGAAATTACTTTTAGTAACTACTAGTAACTATTAGTTACTATAATTCGTTCACTTCTTTTGCACTATACCCTACGGATTTTGTAATCTGCACAGGTTCAAGCCAGAACTTTGCATAATTGTCATCCGATTCAACAGGAATATGCATAGGTTCGTCGCCTTCATTGCTGAAGAAAAACCTAAATTTTCCAATCTTCAAAATTGTTGGCATAAATAATTATACAGAAAAATAAACCCAAAATAAATGAAAAAAGAAATAGGCTACTCTAAGGTCTTTTAACCACTCAACAGAGACATCTATAAAGGACGTTAGATAGTACTTTATCTAACGTCCTAAATTGATATTTAGTCGGTGTTTTATCTTACAACTTAGAGCATCTTTTTAAGTTCCATCGCATTCTTTACCGCATACCCGAAGGCATCGTTATTAAAATAGATATAGACATCCTTGCCTTCTTTTGACCACCTTTTTATATCCGATGCAGCCCTTTTCAATGCTTTATTGCTGTAAGATGTTGCGTAACTGCCACCTTCTCCGTGTCTTCTTATATAAACAAAATCTGCGGTTGGAGGAACCTTTACACCAAAATCAGGATAATCAGCCATACAGAAGGAGATATTGTTTTCTCTCAGCAGATCGAATATCTCCGCTGAAAACCAACTCTCCTCCCTGAACTCAAATACATTTCTCACATGGAATTCTCTTAACATCTTTATAAATTCTCCAAGCCTTTCTGTATCTGCCTTAAAAGCCGGGGACAGCTGCCATAATATAACAGAGAGTTTTTCCTTGAGGTTTACTACTCTCTCAAAAAATATCTTCAGGGCATCAGATGCATCTTTTAGCCTCTTTATATGTGTTATAAACCTGCTACCTTTCACTGCGAATCTGAAATCTGCTGGTGTCCTCTTATACCAGCCTGTGAATACCTTATCTGATGGAAGCCTGTAAAATGTCACATTAAGTTCTACGGTATTAAAATATTCTGTATAGAATTCGAGCCATTTCCTCTGTGGTAGACCTGAAGGGTAAAAGACACCATCAGCCCAGTGCCTGTAATTATAACCACTTGTTCCGATATAAATAGACATAATGATATTTTAGTTAAAAATATACCATGATTGACAGAATTTGTGTTAAAATTTGGATAAAGAAACGGGAGGGGAAAAGGTGAATGAACTTACAAAATCTCGATAAAAGACTCCCACTTATCCATGAGGCTGACATTAATGAAAAGATTGTCCTCGTCAGGTTTGATCACAATGTTGTAAAGAATGGCATTGTGAGAGACCCTTACAGGATTGACAGGACACTTGGCACCCTCTATAGCATCGTTGAACGTGGAGGGCGACCAATCCTCATGACCCATGTGGGAAGACCCAAAGATAAAAAGACAGGTGAGATAAGGTGCAGCCCTGCGGAATCTGTAGAGCCCATAGTTGAGTATCTCGAACACAAACTCCACACAAAATTTTATATACCAAAATTTAATATTGACCCACAGAAAGGGATAATGGATATTGACACCTCTATTAACCTTGCTATAAAAAACCTGCGTGATAGAAAGATTGGAGGTATATATCTTCCAAATACGAGGTGGTTTCAGGGCGAGGAAGCAGAAGGCTCTCCGAGGGAGAGATTTTCTCTTCAGCTTGCAGGACTTGCAGATATCTATATAAACGATGCCTTTGGTTCCTGGCAGCCCCATGCCTCAACTTATGACATAACAAGATACCTTCCTTCCTATGCAGGTTTCCTCATGCAGCAGGAGATAGAGAACCTGAGTCGCATCATGAACCCTGAGAGACCCTTTGTTGCGGTGGTTGCTGGAGCAAAATACGACACCAAAATAGGTCCCCTCTATGCAATATACGATAAGGTAGATAGTTTAATCCTTGGAGGTGTCATCTACAATACATACATTTGCGCCAAGTATGGTATCTTCATCGAGGGAATTCCTGAAAGAGACATAGGAGCAGCAAAAGACCTTGTGGATATGGACAGGGAAAAAGGCAAGATTGTGGAGCTTCCCTACATCGTTGAATCTGGTACAATGGATGGAAAGATCGAAGGAAAATTCAGAACTATATCCATCAAAGATTTCAAAGAGGGCAAGAAATATGGTTTTATTCTTGATATTGACCCGAGATCTTTTGAAGATAAAAAGGTTTCAGAAACTATAGCCACTGCGAGAACCATCTTTGTCAATGCAGTGATGGGATTCACTCCACACTTCACAGCTGGCTCTGAGGCACTTGACAGAACCATAGATGAGAATACTGTTGCCCTGAAGATGTATGGAGGTGGAGATACCCTCCAGGAGTTCAAGAACCTCTGTCCTGGTCTTTATCTTTCTGTTATGGATAATGCACAATACTATTTCTTTACAGGTGGAGGAACTGTCCTTACCGCTATAGAACAAGGAAGTCCTTATGGATTAAAACCAGTAGAGGCATTAATTCAAAATGCACAGCGAGCGGTTAGCGAACGAATATGAAACAAAGATAATTCCTTACATTTCGAAGCTGAAAGCTTCAAAATAAAGAGAGCGGTAAAAATATAGCCTCTCAGTAAGTCGTAGACAGTTATTTGTTAATTACCTGAATTGCCTTTTTATCATTTACTGTTTTAAGCACACATATCGCAGTCTTGCCCGCACCAGCAGTTCCATAGAGATAGTTGATATTAATACCGGCCGCAGCAATCTTATCAGCCACTTTCTTCATCTCTCCAGGCTTGTTCGGCATCTCCACTGCAATTATATCCTCTTCTTTGATCTCAGCACCGAATTTGCCAAGCGCCTTCTTTGCCTTTGTGTTGCTGTCTGTAATCAGCATAAAATATGCCTTATCTTCCATCTCATAGGCGCAAATAGCATTGATATTAACCTTTGCATCTGATATAACTTTACTGATCTCTGAGAGTAATCCGACCTTGTTTGGCATGATAAGATTCAGCTGTTTTGATTTTTTTGCCTTTGCCATTTTCCTCACCTCCCAAAAATCATTTTACTATTTCCTTCTGGAATGTCAAGCCCAAAATATCTTGATTTTTTACTCCAACCTGTTAAAATAACACCAAAAGCATGGCAGAGGAGAGACCATGTATGAAGAGTTTTTTGGACTCAGAGAGTCACCTTTTAATCTCACACCTGACCCACGATTCCTGTTTCTGAGTCCAAAGCACGAAGAGGCACTATCCAATATACTCTATGGAATAAATGAGAAAAAGGGGTTTATTTTACTTACAGGAGAGATCGGAACAGGAAAGACTACGCTCTGCCGCAAGCTCTTACACTCATTCGACAGCACTGTTCGCAGTGCATTGATACTCAACCCAAATCTTACAACCATAGAGATTCTACAGGCTATAAATCAGGACTTCGGCATACCACTACAGGATGGGCTTAAAAAGAGACTTATAGATGATCTCAATACCTTTCTCCTCGATGCACACTCTGAGGACAAAAATGTCGTATTAATAATAGACGAGGCACAGGACCTTTCACCGGATGCCTTAGAACAGATCAGACTACTCAGTAACCTTGAGACCGAGAAGGAAAAACTACTCCAGATAGTCCTTGTAGGACAGCCTGAACTCAATGAAAAGCTAAAAACGCCACAATTAAAACAGTTAAATCAGAGGATAGCCGTCCGGTATCACCTGCAACCACTAAATAAAAAAGAAACGGAGGAATACATAAACAGAAGGATACAGATCGCCGGTGGAGACTTTTCATTTCCAAAGCAATCGGTAAAAAAGATATATAAGTTCAGTGGTGGGGTACCACGCTTGATAAACCTTGTCTGTGATAGGGCGCTACTTGCTGCATACGCATCTTCAAAAAGGCTGAGAAATAAATTGATCGAAGAGGCTATAGCAGAATTGCAAGGTAAAAAGATAACATATAGAGATAGAGTAGGACTCAGACCTATTCTCGCCGTTCCTGTTATAATAATACTTCTTACTGCAGCTCTTACATTCAAAGAAAATATAAATATTGATATCAGTGGCATAGAAAAGTTTTATTATAAGACTACAGCATTTGTGAGTTCTATTTTAAATAAAGAAGAAGGTAAAGGAAAGCAGGATCAAGCAGAAAAGATGACTATCATTGAAGGATTCGATAAAGATGGAATATTCAGGGTAAATAAGGAAGAAGACTCACCGAAGGCAGTTGTATTCACGCTACTTAAACAATGGGATATAAAGATTTCAGACCTTATGCCTCTGTGGAAAAAACCTATAGATAATCCTCTATCTGCTGCAGACCGTTTTGGTTTTGGTTCATATACTTTTCCTTTATCCATGGAGCGATTAAAAAAGATAGATTTGCCGTGTATAATAGAACTTATAGACGATAAGGAAAATTTTCATCCTGTTGTTGCTGCTGCAATAAGAAGTGATGATGTGGTCATATTTGACCCTCTCTATGGCAAAAAACAATATAAAAAAGATGAATTAGAGAAAAGGTGGAGCGGTAAGGGTATTACCTTATGGAGTAAGATAGATGGAATCGAACTTCCATTTGAACCGAAGGAAGGAACCCAATCGGTAAAAAAACTCCAGGAGTTACTAAAGAAGGCTGGATACTTTCCATACGAACCTACTGGGACAAGGATTCAAAGAACAATCCGAGCACTTAATGAGTTTCAGAAAGCCAATGGGATAAAGGAAGATGGATACCTGGGACCAGAGACTATAGTTTTTCTCTCAAGGATTAATTCGAATAAGAAGATGCCGCGATTAACCAGGGTTGAATAATTTAGGGGGTTGGATTTGAGTATAATCCATGACGCATTAAGAAAGGCCCAGAAAGTCAGTAAAACGGTTGTTACTAAGGAGAGTAAGGATAGGGCAGAGGCATTTCCAGAAGAAAAGAGAGGATTGAGATGGATACTCATACTTGCATTGGTAATCTCTCTTTCTATCCTGGGCTTTATTATAGCTACCCGAACGACGATACTACACAAAATAAGGTATCAACAGTTTCTTGCACCCCTGCAGGAAGTCGTAATCAAAGTTATCAAGAAGGAAAAACCGAGGGAGATAGAAACACCATCTATATCGAAACCATCACCACCTGCACCACCCCATAAAGAGATTGACCATATAAATCTTGGAATGGAATACTACAGGAAAGGTGCTATAAAAGAAGCGATATCGGAATTTAAGACTGCTATAGCAATAAAACCAGACATACCTGAGGTATATAACAATCTCGGTATAGCACTGAGAAGGGCAGGCAGGCTTCAAGAGGCGCTCTCAGCATATAAAGAGGCTATAAGGCTAAGACCTGACTACCCGGAGGCATACAACAATATGGGTGTGGTAAATAACCTCTTGAAGAGATACAATGAGGCTGTGAGCTCTCTTACAGAGGCATTGAGACTTAAACCAAACTATCCTGAAGCACATTTAAACTTAGCCATAGCCTTTGAAAAGTTAGGCAGAATGCCAGAGGCAGAGATGCACTATCATACATTTATGATGTTAGCAGGACCTGAAGATCAGAGGATGGTAGAGATTGTGAGGAGACATCTTCAGGGGTAATGAATATTCTTGGTATAGATACATCTTGTGATGAAACAGCGGCATCTATCGTTAAAGATGGAAAGGTTATCCTCTCAAATATTGTATCCTCACAGGTAGATATACATAAGAAATACGGTGGTATAGTCCCTGAACTTGCTTCGAGAAGCCATATCGAATCAATAATCCCTGTTATAGACGAAGCACTTATGGTCTCTGGAGTAATGCTTAAAGACATATCAGCAATAGCTGTTACCAACGGTCCAGGGCTTATAGGGTCTCTTCTTGTTGGTGTATCGGTTGCAAAGGCTCTCTCATATGCAGCAGGCATCCCCCTTGTAGCAATCAATCATCTCGAAGGACATATCGCATCTCTCTTACCCGAATATGATATAGAGTTTCCATTTGTAGCACTTGTGGTTTCAGGTGGTCATACGAATCTTTACTATACATCTGATATCGGTGATTACAGAGAACTCGGAGTTACAAGAGATGATGCAGCTGGTGAGGCATACGATAAAGTAGCCAAGATGCTCGGACTCGGTTATCCAGGTGGTCCTATTTTAGACAGACTTGCTCAGGAGGGTAATCCTGATGCAATATCGTTCCCGAGGGCGACAGTGCTAGATGGTATGGATTTCAGTTTTAGTGGGCTCAAGACAGCAGTGATGAACTACTTGAAGACAGTGAACAGTGAACAGTGGACAGTGAACAAAAGTCTAATAAAAGACATCGCTGCCAGTTTTCAGGAAGCAGTAGTGGATGTCCTTATTTCAAGACTGATTGAGGCATCAAGGTTAACACAGGTAGAAAGAATTGCCATAACTGGAGGGGTGGCAGCAAACACAACGCTAAGAAAAAAAGCAGAAGAATATGCGGCTTCTGAGGGATTAATGCTATATATTCCTTCACCTCATCTATGCACAGATAATGCCGCAATGATTGCAGTAGCAGGTTATCACTATTTTAAAAAGAATCTATATTCAGATCTAACACTCAATGCAATCGCCTATCTGCCTCTCGGTAGTGTTTCTTAAGACTTTATATTCCCATCAGCTCTCCGAAATCAACAATTGTGATAAACTCTTTTGATTCTTTAATCCGCTTCTTTGAATTTGCCTTTGCCTTAAGGATGATATATTTTATCCCATATTCTTTCGCTGTCCTCAGAACCTCTTCTGTATCATCAATAAGAAAGGTCTTTTCCTTAACAAATCCAAGGCGTTTCTCTGCCTTTTCCCAGAACATAGATGTCTCCTTTGGATAGCCAACATCAAAAGAGGATAGCACTGAGTCAAAGTACCTGCCAATCTCTGTCTTTTTGAGTTTTATGGCAAGGGATTTGTAATGGGCATTTGTTACAAGAAAGACCTTCTTTTTATGCCTTTTTAGCATCTTCAGGAAATCCTCCACATGAGGGTGAACCTCGATGAGGTGTTTTATCTGTTCCTTCAGGGCAGGAATGTCAATATCGAGTTCCTTTGACCAGAAATCGAGGTTTGTCCAGTTCAGGGTCTTCTCATGTGCCTTGTATTTCTTGAAGAGTTCTTCTTTTGCTTTTCCAAAGGTGATGTTATGTTTCTCAGCATACCTTTCTGGTACGAGATGTTCCCAAAAATAGTCATCGAAGTATCTATCAAGGAGTGTGCCGTCCATATCGAGAAGGACAAACTTTATATCGTTCAAAGGGATCGTAACCATATATTACCAACATTATATCCCTTTTTCTTCAAAATCTTCCATAAATTTATTGCCCTGCGGGAGAAAAAAGGGTATGATTTATATCATAGAAATTCAAAGGACTTTTTTTTAATAATTCCTCAATTCTTCAACAGTAGGAACAAAAAGGGAGGTGTATGTATGAGTAAAAAAGCCGCAAGAAATATATTCATCTTCGGCAGTCTTTTCTTCTTAGTAATTCTCGTTATACTTACAGTAGATACTATGGGGAAACTCGATGGTCGTGCGCCAGCGATAACAGAAAAGGTGACCGCCGGCAAAAAAGTATGGCATAAATACGACTGTATCGGCTGTCATACCATACTCGGTAATGGCTCTTATTTTGCACCGGATATGACAAAGATAGCTGAAAGGAAGCCTGTGGAGTATCTAAAGAGATACCTTAAAGATCCTAAATCGGTTAATCCTAACGCATCAATGCCAAAACTTGGCATGAATGATAGAGAAATAGATGACCTGATGGCATTTCTTGAATGGATATCTAAGGTAAACACCAATAACTGGCCACCTAAACCAATACTTGCTACTGCTGTAGCTGGAAGGGAAATGAGTCCTGGACAGGTCGTTTACCAGAACAACAACTGTAGTGTATGCCATGCTATAAACGGGATTGGTGGCACAACAGGTCCTGCTCTCACAAAGGTAGGAGCAAGAAGGGATGCAGACTGGCTGATAAAGTATCTCAAGGATCCAAAATCGGTTGTTCCTAATTCAGCAATGCCATCATTTAAACATCTAAGTGAAAGGGAACTCAAGGATTTAACTGATCATATGTTAACTCTTAAATAGTCAGATGGAGGTAACAAGATGAAATACGAAGGTCAAAAGATTGCGCAGAATTTTTTCACCGCAGCAGTTTTGCTTTCTCTTGTCCAGGTGATAGTAGGACTGATTGCGGCTCTACAGTTTATCTGGCCCGATTTTTTTATCCTCAATTTCAATACAATAAGGACGCTCCACATCAATGCACTGGTGGTATGGCTTCTGCTGGGACTCATGGGGGCAACATATTATGTAATCCCTGAAGAATCAGAGACAGAACTATGGAGTGTGCCTCTTGCCAAGTTCCAGTTCTGGGCAACTGTCATTACAGTCGTGCTTGTTGTCCTCGGTTACATATGGATGGGGATAAATCCACAGGCAAACAGGGAAGTCCTTGGCACACTATTTTTAAATGAGGGGAGGGAATATATAGAGGCGCCGAGGTGGGCAGATCTTCTGATAGTTGTCTCCGTGCTTCTGTTCATCTTCAATAATCTTATGACTGTGATGAAGACCAAAAAATGGACATCCATACAGGGGGTTCTTCTTGGTGGTCTTATATTCCTCGCATTGATGTATCTTCCAGGGATGTTCTTTACATCAAGCATGGTCAAAGACCAGTTCTGGTGGTGGTGGGTTATTCATCTCTGGGTAGAAGGTTCATGGGAGGTCATCGTTGGTGCACTTCTCTGTTTTATGCTGGTAAAACTCACAGGTGCAAAAAGGGAGGTTCTCGAGAAGTGGATGTATATCGAGGTAGGTCTTGTGCTCTTTACAGGAATACTCGGACTTGGGCATCACTACTACTGGATAGGTACACCTGAATACTGGCTATGGATTGGCGGAATATTCAGTGCCCTTGAGCCTATCCCGCTTCTTTTAATGGTATGGGACGCCTTCAGGAATACGAGAGAGATAAGAGGAGAGGTAAAGAATAAGATTGGTCTTTTCTTTGTAGTTGCCCATGCCATATTAAACTTTGTAGGTGCAGGACTGTGGGGTATTATACATACACTTCCTCAGGTGAATAAATGGACACATGGAACACAGATAACTACTGCACATGGACATCTTGCATTCTATGGTGCATACGCACTGCTCATATTTGCTGTGATCTATGTAGCCCTCCCTGAACTGAGAGGGGCAAAGGAGTTTACCCAGAAAAGAGGCTATTATGCATTCTGGTGGATGACCATCTCGATGTTTTTTATTGTACTTACAATCACAGGTGCTGGAATGGTTCAGACCTATATGGAAAGGCTCATGGGGCTTGATTATGTTGCTGTTAAGGCACATTATAATCTCTGGTTCTGGATATTCAGGGCGTTCTTTGGTGTAGGCTACCTTATCGGGATGGTGATATTCGTTATAGACTACTTCAAACTCGGTAAAGAACCTGTGCCTGCAATGAGACCTGCTCCTGAAAGGGTATAAATTAATCCCCCCATGCCCCCTTTAAAAAGGGGGTGAGGGGGGATATTGTTGAAAACCGTCCCACAATTCTTTATCATATTACCATGTCCAAATGGCTCCTTAAAATCTATTTTTTTATCTTTGCATTGACTCTTCCTTCATCAATATCTTATGCAACAGTAGAATATGCTCGACAGACAGGGCTTGAATGCAAGCAATGCCATGTTGAGGCTATTGGAGGTAGTCCACTTACCAAGAGAGGAGAAAAATTTCTCGAGGACATGAAGGTCAAAGGTCTTTATAGACCCTTGACAAAGACACAGAGAGTTGTGCGTTTCTTTATAGGCTACCTTCATCTATTGACAGCAATAGCGTGGTTTGGGACAATCCTTTATGTCCATATCATCTTGAAACCTGTCTATGCTGTAAGAGGACTACCAAAGGCTGAATTATTTCTCGGTTGGATTTCTATAATCATACTGCTTATAACAGGTATCCTCCTTTCTATCGCCAGAATACCATCATGGAAGACACTCTATATGACAAAATTTGGCATACTTTTAAGTATAAAAACATTCCTTTTCCTGATCATGCTCTCAACCGCATTAGTTGTTACATTTTTTATAGGCCCAAAATTAAGAAAGCAGAGAGGTATCGCTAAGAAAAAAGAGTCACAGGATCTTACACTGGATGAGCTATCTCAGTTTGATGGTAAAGAGGGGAAACCTGCATATATAGTCTATAAAGGAGCGATTTATGATGTTACAAAAAGCAAGTTCTGGGAGGGGGGCTCACATGCAAAGAAACATCTATCAGGTCAAGACCTTACCGACGCTATAAATACTGCCCCTCATGGAGAAGAAATTGTTTTATCAATGCCATGTGTTGGAAGGCTGGTGTCGACAATGGAAAAACCATCTAAACCCTTTCATGAAAGGTTGTTTTACTTCTTTGCATACATGAATCTTGTCATTGTATTCCTCATCGTTTTTGTAATCGCTCTGTGGAGATGGGGATAGTCTATGATGTATCTCATAGTTTTACTTCTAAAGCAGGGCTATAAATAAATGCATAAATAATTTGAAAGGAGGATGACATGGAAGTACTTGATCTCAAGAAACTAATAAAGTTTCATCCCGACAGGATTTCGAGGGAGATGCTTTCTGACAAGCCCGAGATGCGTATTGCTCTGATGTGTCTCAATGAAGGGCAAAAACTTGAACCTCATAAGGCACCACTGAGGTTACTTATGTATTGCGTTCAGGGGAAAGGGACATTTGTCGTAGGGGAAGAACGCATAGAGGCAGATGAAAAGACTTGCATCCTTTGTGATCCAATGGTCTCTCACGGTTTTGAGGCTGACAGGGGTGAAAAGCTTGTAGTAATGGCAGTTGTAACACCTGTGGAATGAACTAATCTTTTTCATGTCTTGGTCCAAACAACCTCGCAGCGATTATACCTACTTCGTAGAGTATTATCAGTGGCACAGCCATGAGTGTCTGATTGAAGACATCAGGGGTAGGCGTGAGCAGTGCTGCAACAATGAATGAGGCTAATACGGCGTATTTCCTATGTTTTGCAAGAAACTGGGGTGTAACAAGTCCGAGTTTCGAAAGAAAGGTTATAACAAGTGGCAGTTCAAATACAAGCCCGAAGGCAAGGATGAACTTAAGACAGAAGTCAACATACTTTCCCACAGATAACATAGGTTTCAGGTGTTCGGTTTTGTAAGTTAAAAGAAACTTCATCGCAAATGGGAGCACTACAAAAAAGCAGAATAAGGCACCAATTACAAAGAATGTTGTGCCTATGATTACAAAGGGTAGTGCATAGTGCTTCTCTTTTGAAAGTAACCCTGGAGAGATAAATTTCCAGAGTTGATAGAAGACAACAGGAAGTGCAAGGAATAATCCTGCAATCAGGGATATCTTAAGATGCATCCAGAATGCCTCTGTAGGTGCAAGAAAGATAAGTTCTACAGGATTAGGGTCATTTGTATAAAAGATATATGGATAGGTAGTGCTGATCAGATATTTTGTTGTAAGGGGTGTTTTAAGCCATCCGAGAATGACCTCAGAGTAATTAAATGAAATCAGAAAACCAACACCGATTGCAATAATGGAGGTTATAATCCGCTTTCTTAATTCCGAGAGATGCTCGGTAAGAGGCATCCTCTCATCCGACATGTGTCTTTATTACCTCCTCCTTTTCTTTTCCATGCCCTTTAGTTTCTTCCTCTGCTGTTATCTCCTTTTCTTTCTCCGTGGTAGCCTTCAGATGCCCTTTCTCTGTATTCTCTGTAAGTTCTCCTTGCTTTTCTCCTGTGCTAACAGATTCTGATGGTGTCTTCCAAAGATCATCTGTGCTTTCAGGGATATCTTTGATTTCTGCTTCGATAGATTCTTTTATCCCGTCAGTTGTTCTCCTGAATTCTCCAAGTGCCCTTCCTAAGGATCTTCCAAGTTCAGGAAGTTTCTTGGGACCAAATACAAGAAGAGCAACAATAAATATAACAATAAGCTCTGGCACCCCAAGACCAAACATATCCTTCCTCCCTATCTTAATCGACTATCGACCTTCGACTTTCGACTATTGACTTATGTCCGCTTTCTACAAGTTCAAGAATACCGTCTGTCATTACCGCTTTTATTATCCCTGTCACAGGAACATCACTGTTCACCCATAGCTCCATGTTATTATACATCCCATGTGTGGACATATACTTTTTATCGAAAACTGTTATCTCTTCTTGTTTTTTATCCTTTATCGCATCTAATTTTATCGGCACAATATCCTCAAATATCGTCATCTCACGATAAGCAGATGTGGGTGACTTAATTAATGCCTTTAAAATCTTCCCCTTCTTCTTGTCTATCTTTATCTTTGTAACAGAAAGTGTTTCAGAATCTATCCTTTCTCTTGTAGTAATCTGTATCCAATAATATCTGTCACTTTCCTTCTTTATTATTGAATAGGTGATGTAGAAAGGTCTTGCTACCTTAACAGGCTCAGTTACCACCTTGTAACTCACACTACCTTCAGGACTTATGCTTTTATAAACTACACTGCTTTTCTCCTCGATTGCTGGAGTCCATCTGTATGTAGCGAATGAACCAATCTCTGTTGCCTCAGTTATTAAAGTGAAAAGTGAACAGTGAAAAGTTAAAAGTGAAAAAATAAAAACAAATACTTTTAACTTTAAACTTTTAACTTTAAACTCTTTCTTCATACGACTTCCGACTTTCGACTGTATTTATTCCACCTCTATTACAAAATGGGCACGTCTATTTAGAGCCCATGCCCTCTCGTTATGTCCTGAATCAAGTGGTTTTTCCTCACCGTAACTTACCGTCTTCATACGACTATCTTCAATACCGAGGGCAACAAGATAATCCTTCACACTTCTTGTTCTCTTCTCACCGAGAGCAAGATTGTATTCTCTCGTCCCTCTCTCATCACTGTGTCCTTCGATAATTATCTTGAAGCCCTTTAGCCCTTCAATCTTTTTTGCATTTTCGTTGAGTATCTCCTTCGCGAGTGCAGTTAGACTGCTCTTATCAAATTCGAAATGCACATCCTCAAGGATTATCTTTATTACCGTCTCTTTCAGTGGTAGTGCAGGTACCTTTACCTCAGGCGCCTTCGGCGGTGGAGTTGGAGGTGCATAAAGTTCCTCTGGTTCTGTAACCTTTATAACTCTCCTCTTTTCAGCAGGAAACATAAAGGTAACAGAAAATAGCATCCTGTAATCAGGGCTTGCATCTGTCATACCATAGCCACCACCTACAGTAGCAACTACACCTGAATCAGATATAAATCTGAAACCGAGTCTTCCTTCCAAAGGCTCAGCCTTTCCTGCAAACCTGTTTCTGTTTCCAACAATCTCCCCAAGGAGATGCACCTGTCTTGCCATCGAAAAGTCAATACCAAAACCGTATGTGGTTTCGTTCTTAAGGTTTTGATTGCCTTTATCACCCACAACTGTATATCCGAAATTAAAGACTCCTTTAACAGGACCTAAGCGTTTGCTCACTATGAGTTTTCCTCCAATGTCAGGCTCACCACTACCAAGCCCCTTTGATCTCGGCGCACTCGGCAGGGTAACAAACAATACCGTTCCAGCAGAAGGTGCGGCATCTTTTTCATCAAAAAAGCGATACTTGAGTCCAAGGTTTATATCATCAATATCATTTACTTTATAGTTCCCGCTTTTCCACCATGTATATGGAACATCAACCCCGAGTTCAAACCACCTTGAAATTCCATAAGCCATCTGTAGTGAGAGTGTATTCTGTTTAAACTTTGCAAAATCTCCTGCCATTCCGACTGTTAGGTGATTCTTAGGAGTTGTCTTTGTGCCGAATACAGAAAAGAGACCTGTATCACCGATTGGCTGATAACCTCGTGGCGCTGCGACAGGCACAGCATATGAATTACCTGATGGCAGGAAAAAAAGCAAGCCCCCTATTACTGAAATTATTCCGAGCCTTTTTTTCAACATAATTTAATCCACAGATTAGCAGAAATAACATTCTTCTGTCAATTATCTTATCCACTGAGTCCCCAAAAAGTCTATCGGACTTTTTGGGGTGCCCCGGTAATAGTAAAATCCTCGTCTGTAAAGGCAGGATTAGGTATGAGTTCTTTAAATTTGATTGTCAATCTATTGTTACCATCCTCTATCTTTATCCTATGTGGGAGCCGCATCGTCTCTACTTTTCGGTAGTCGTCATAATAAATAGTCACCATTTTTTCACCCGATTTAGACTTAACTTGAGAGAATAACTCCTGTCTGAGAACATTGAGGTTTCCTTTATCCACCCATACCTTCTTACCATCCTCGAGTAAAAGGACATAGAGATCATTTTCCTGCGTAATAGATTTTATCTTTGAATGTGCACTTCCGAGCAGCAATGCCTGATAGAATTTCCATAGACTGTTTCTCTCTTCCTCTGTATAGAGGTCTGTTTTTCTCACCATGGTTTTATTTAAAGATGGCAGATATACCTTCATCTCACTACCTGCAATAAGTAGGTCGAAGAGGGTAATACCACCAAATGCAAAACCCTGAAGACGAAGCCTGTCGGGCTTCTTTACAAGCAAGGCTCCATTTAAAGACTGCGATACATTCCCCTCAAGTTTAAATTCTACAATCGCCTTATAACCTTTAAATTCCTCAAACCTGTTATTGAGAATCTCTGCAATCTCCTTTGCATCCAGTGTCCTGTCCCTGTATATATCTACCTTCGGCGTTGTAGTAGTGCATGAATAGGCAAAAAGCAATACCAGTAAACTAAATAATATATTTCTTGTTTCCTTTTCTTGCATCTTCTACCTCCTGCCTTTTATCCTCAAATCCCGGCCTATGCATGATACCCCAGGTAAGTTTCTTCCCCTCTTCCACACCTGGCTGATCAAATGGATTTATGTTATACAGTCCTCCAGCATATATGGTCTGAACCTCAAGCATGTAAAGAAGCTGTCCTACGGTAAAAGGGCTTAACTCTGGCATATCTATCCTCATGTTAGGTCTTTTAACCTTCGTAAGTGCTATCTCGGTGGCGCGCTGTTCAGCATTTATGAGTTCTGATAAAGAATGTCCACAAATATAGGAGACATCGTTCATATCCTGAAAAGCAACAGGTATCTCCATAGGCTCTGTAAATCTTTCAACCTTTAGAAATACTATTGTCTTGTCATTTGGCCCCTCCATGTAGAGCTGGAGCTGGGAATGCTGATCTGTTACACCAAGCCCCTTCACAGTGGTCTGACCTGTATATACTTCTTTTCCTGAGAGGTCATACCTTTTTCCGAGACTTTCTGCCCATAGCTGGCGAAACCAGTCAGCGATGTCTTTTAATGCAGCCGAATATGGCATCATCACTGTGACCTTCTTACCCTTTTTTCTCTCTGTAACATACTGGAGTAATGCAGTCATCTGTGCAGGATTTCTCCACGCCTCCAACTCCTGACATCTTTTATCCATTAAGGCTGCACCATTTAATAGTTCTTCTATATCGATCCCTGCAACAGACGCGGGAAAGAGACCAACAGGGGTTAAGACAGAAAAGCGACCAACTACCTTCTCAGGTATCGAGAGAGTCCTGTACCCCTCATCTTCTGCAATCTTTCTGAGGCTTCCCTTCTCAGGGTCTGTGGTGACTATTATGTGTCTCTGGTATCGTTTTCCTACAGTTTCTCTTAGCCTTTCACGGATAATGAGAAATGCCGCAAGGGTCTCTACAGTGTTACCCGACTTGGTAACCACATTGACGGCAGTTCTACTGAGGTCTATGACTTCAAGGAGTCCGAGAAAGGCATCAGGATCAACATTGTCATAAACAAAAACCCTGCTATGTCCCATTCTCCTTTCCCTGGAAAGCATATTATGGAATGGATGGCAGAGGGCAGAAATCAATGCGATTGGACCGAGGGCAGAGCCACCAATACCGAGGACCAGTAAATTGTCAAACTCAGAGGTGATCTCATCTGATAGAGACATTATACCTTTAATATCCTGATAGGGGAGGTCGAGGAAAGGAAGTTCTCCCTTGCTTCTTTTTGACAGTATATCATTGTGAATCCTCTTACATTGATCAGCAAATGAGTCTATCTCATCATCACCTATGCCATGCTTTCTTCCGATTTTCTCTTCCATCATATTATTAAAATCTATGGATATATACATCTCCATGGCAAAACCTCCCCACAATATTTCTCTTCAACTATGTTCTGTCAGCGATGGTTCTTTACATTGTCATTGCGAGCACCCGAAGGGTGCGTGGCAATCTCTTTGAGATTCCTCCCCTTCACTTCGTTCAAGGTCGGAATGACAATTTGGGCAAAGTTACTTATAAAATATTACATCGCTACCCTGATTCTATCCATTAATGTTATTTCTTCCACATAACCCCATAACCTTTCTTCGATTGCTGTAATGAGTCTTCTTAAAGTTTCTTTCTTTATTGCAGAGATAGAAACCCCTCCATATTGCCTACAAACATTCCGGGCAAACAATTCGTCAACGAGGTCTTCTTTATTGAAGATAAGTATCTGCGGGATATGGTCAAGTTTTAGTCTTACGAGTAACCTGTTAACTGTGTCTATATGTTGCTCAAAATTTGGACTACTTATATCAACTACATGTATCAGAAGATTAGCATCCTGCAGTTCATCGAGTGTTGGACGGAATGCACCAAGAAGGTCTTCAGGGATGTCTTTAATAAATCCTACGGTATCTGTGATTATTACATCCCTTTCTCTCGGAAATCGAAGCCTTCTGCTCGATGTATCCAGTGTGGCAAAAAGCAGGTTTTCTGTTCTCACTGAACTTTCCGTGAGAGAATTAAGCAGGGTAGATTTACCTGCATTTGTATAGCCTACGATTGAGAGTATCGGGATGCCGCTCTGTATCCTTCTACTCTTCCGCTGTTTTCTCCCTTTGCTCAATTCCTTCAGTTCTTTCTCGAGATGTGCTATTTTATCTCTAACCCTTCTGCGATCTACCTCGAGCGTTGTCTCACCAGGACCCCTTCCCCCTATACCTCCTGTTAGCCTTGAGAGTGCTGTGCTTCTTTCAGAGAGTCTTGGAAGCATATATTTGAGCTGTGCAAGTTCAACCTGTATCTTGCCATCCCTGCTGTGCGCCCTTCTTGTAAATATATCAAGGATCAATTGTGTCCTGTCTATAACCTTCAGTTCTGTAATCTCGCCCAATGACTTAACCTGTGTGGGCGTCAGGTTTTGATCGAATATAATAAGTGTAGCACCCTTCTGGAGTGCCTTTATTATAAGTTCCTTAATCTTTCCTTCCCCCATCAGATACCTATGGTGGATCTCATGTGGTCTCTGCACAACAGTATCTATTACAACTACATCGTCTGACCTCGCAAGCTCTCTCAGCTCTTCGATTGATTCCTCCTGTTCTATCCTGCTCTTCATAGATACACTAACAAGGATAGCCCTTTCTCTCTGGTCTTTTATATCTATCCCTGAATGTGTGGATTCAAACTCATCCTCAAGGGCACTCACGAATTCATCTACATTAAGTTCAAAACTATGCAGAGGAACAGAAGGCATTACCTCGTAGAGCTTTTCCTGAAGATTAGGTGGAAGCAGATACGCTACCGATATGCTTCCTGGTAGACCATTTTCGAGCACGCCGACTGATGCAATGAAATCAAGGCGAAGTAACGCAAGGTCTGTAAGGTCTTCATGACTCAAAGGTTCGTCCCTGAGATGTGTGTGAACTAACCTCACACCCCTCAGTCTCTTTTTACCGAGGCGGAAGTCTGAAAGCTCTGGTATTACTATCCCCTTTTCATCACCAACGATTACATAGGCAATAAAACCTCTCCTCGTAATGAGTATGCCTATCTGTCTTCCAATCTCCAGTGATAGTTCGGTTAGATAGCGTGCGAGTTCAGGGGTGATTACCTTATCAATAGGAATCCTTCTCCTGTAGATTCTCTCAAGACCTCTGATCTCGCTTGGCTTGAGTCCTGTGGTATTTCCGCATATATTCGCTATGGCCATCTCTCCATGTAAGAATCTATGCTAATATTATCACCAATTATATCAAAAAACAACAAGAAAAAAGGGGACGG
>JBFLZU010000052.1:0-4056 GCA_040756155.1 Nitrospirota bacterium
GATCTGGAGAAGAACCTTGGCAAATGGATTGTCGTTGATTGCCGTCCTAAAGATCTTTACGATGAAGGGCATATTCCCACTGCAATACATCTTGGCGAGACCTGTAATGACTTCTTCAGGGATGACCTGGAGATAAAAGGTATCGGCGTAATAAAAGAACTGAAGCTCGGGCGGGTTGAAGAACTCGAAAAGAAACTCGGCAAGGCCGGCATTAGCATGGACAAAACCATAGTCTTCTATGACCAGAGAGAAGACCCTGAGGAGGTCAGAAGAGACAGGTTTTATGGTATCTTCGCAGGTTATTCCTTTGTCCCATTCTGGTATCTGGAATGGCTGGGGCATAAGGATGTTCGTGTGCTTGATGGAGGGATTGGGGTATGGCTGTCTGAAGGCAAGCCCATTGAGACAAAGCCCAATAAACTTCCACCAACTACATTCAAGGCAAATGTGGTAAAAGCGAAGCTCGCAACCACCGAGGAGGTCTTAAAGATAGCAAAAAAAGAGGAGGATGCCCAGCTTGTTGACAGCAGGATACCTGATGAATTCATAGGTAAAGGCGGATCGCCTCCTGGTCACTTTTTAGGAGATAAGATAAGGCGGGCTGGCCGTATCCCGAATACAATACTTAATGTTCCCCATTTCTACCAGTTCGTTGACCTAGAGACCGCCAAGCTCAGACCTATATTCCAGCTTAAGAGGCTTTATGCAAGCCTCGATAAAGACAAAAGGACAGTCCTTTATTGTTATATAGCAAATCGTATCTCCCTCTCTTATTTCATTCTGAGGTACTTAGGTTTTAAAGACCCTGCCATCTATCATGATAGTTGGATTGTCTGGGGTAATGATGAGACCCTACCTATCGAAGCAGGAAAGAAGGTAAGGGACTAAGGGGGTCAGTATGCAGAAGATATTAATCGCAGTAGATGACACTAAAGGTACAAAGGCAGCAGTCTCCACCTTTGCCCATGTATGTAAATGCATGAATCCTGAATCAATAATTTTGTTGTATGTAGAAAAATTCGAAGGAAGGTCATTTAAAAACACTTATCAAAACAGGCCATCCAGCCGAAGAAATTGTCAAGACTGCAAAAGAAGAAGGGGTTGATATGATAATTGTCGGCTCCAGGGGTAAAAGGGTTTCTCACCTTTTTATGGGAAGCGTCAGTAGAGAAGTGGCTAATAATGCTGAGGTTCCCGTACTTCTCGTCAAATAGACCTTAGGAGTTCCCCTCCCCTGTGGTGGGAGGGGATTGAGGGGAGGGGGATAGAATTAGGGAGAGGACGAAATAGGTTTGAATGACGAAAAGATCATCATATTAGGAGGAGGTCTTGCAGGACTTTCTTCTGGATATGTTTTATCCAGCGCTGGTAAGAGAGTTTTAGTATTTGAAAGCAATTCTACAGTAGGTGGTCTTGCAAAGACGATTGCCAAAGGTGAATTCAGATTTGATCTTGGGGGGCACAGGTTTTTCACAAAAAACGAAAGGATTGAGCGTTTTGTAAAGGAACTGCTGGACGGAGAATTATTGGTAGTTTCTCGGAAAAGCAAAATCTACCTGTGCAACAAATATTTTGACTATCCACTCAAGCCTGCAAACGCCATTTTCAATCTTGGCATACCTACCACTTTAAAGATAATTTCTGACTACAGCATCGAAAGGTTAAAAAACCTTGTAAAACCCGGCGCTAATATCTCTCTCGAAGACTGGGTAGTAGGTAATTTTGGACGCACCATGTTTAACCTCTATTTCAAAGAATACAGTGAAAAGGTATGGGGCACAGAATGCAACAGAATAAGCATGGAGTGGGTAGCACAGCGCATCAAAGGTCTTTCTCTAAGCAAAGCGATCAAAAATGCATTCTTTAGATTCAGCGGAAAAGATATAGCTACCCTTGCCGATAATTTTCTCTATCCTTCTTCAGGAATTGGACGTATTTCAGAAAAACTTAAAGAAGGAATAGATAAAGTCAACACTGTTTTTACTGATACCAACATTATACGGCTGAACCATAATAACTTCAGAATAGAAAGCGTAATTGCCAAGAATCGAAGATCGCGAAGCAATTGTGATAATACGCGCCTTCTCGAAGGCAGTAAATTTATATCCAGTATACCACTGACTACATTAGTCAAGAGGTTACATCCAAGCGCACCAGAGGATGTGCTCACAGCAGTCTCTATGCTCAGATATAGAGACCTTGTGATTGTAGCAATTATGTTGAATCGTGAGAAGGTCACAGATCAGACCTGGATATATATCCCAGAACGAAAAATACCCTTCGGTAGAATTCATGAACCCAAGAACTGGAGTATGAAAATGGCTCCAGCAGACAAGACACTCATTGTAGCAGAGCATTTCTGTTTTGAGGACGACGAAACATGGAGAGCAGACGATAAACAACTAACAGAGAGTACTATCCATCATCTGAAGCACTTGGGATACATTAATAGAAATGAGGTTATAGACAGCATTGTAATAAGATTACCAAAAGCCTATCCCTTACTTGAAGTCGGATATAAAGAATACTACGATAAAGTACTTGATTATCTGAGCAGGTTCAAGAACTTGTATATTACAGGCAGAGGAGGGATGTTCAAGTACTATAATATGGACCATGCGATAGAATCGGGGATAGAAGCAGCGAAGAGGATAATAAAAAATGACAGGTCTGATATATTTTCAGGTGAAGAGACATGAGATGTGCCCTCATTATCCCTTCCTGGGTACCTGAAGATATTTTCTCTTCCAAAACCGCAGGTTCACAGATCAATTACTGGCAGCCATTGGGAACACTCTATGTTGCTTCGAGCCTTTTGAGATCTGGACACGATGTCAGGTTTTTCAATGGTGCCTTTATGACACATGAAGAGATACTAAGAGAAGTAGAGGTATATAAGCCTGAGTTCGCAGGGATATATTCGACCACCTTTGGATGGAAAAATGCGAGGAAGACCGCAAGTAACATAAAGAGGCTTAATAGTCAAACATTTATCTGTGCTGGAGGTCCATATCCAATAGCGGCTCAGGAGCGTTGTCTGAATGAAGGCGCTGAATGGTTTGATGCTGTGGTTACCGGAGAAGGTGAACTAACAGTCTCTGAAATGATAGATAATATTCAGAGAGGAAAGAGCCTTGAGGGAGTAAAGGGTGTAATTTACAGAGATGGTGACAGGGTAATAAAGAATCCACCAAGACACTTAATAAGCAATCTTGACTCCATCCCCTCCCCTGCCAGAGAACTTTTAGGCGATACGAATCTGTATATTCCTCCACCAGCAACATACAGAAAAAAGCCTGTCGCTGTCATGCTGACATCAAGAGGGTGTAACAGGAGATGTATTTTCTGTTTTCAGATAGACAAAGAGAGGAAGAGTGGAATTCGCTATCGCAGTGTGGAGAATGTAATGTCAGAAATAGAGCTCTGTTTGAGACAGGGGTTCAGAGAGATAAAATTCATAGACGACACCTTTGCCGCAGATTACGACAGGGCAATGCAGTTGGCACAGGAGATAAAGACAAGGAATCTTGATTTCACATGGTTTGCCTCTGCCTGTGTAAATCAGGTAGATAAACCACTGCTCAGGGCATTTAAGGATGGGGGCTGCTGGGCGATACTCTTTGGGGCAGAAAGCGGTGTTCAGAAAAACCTCAATACAATCAGAAAAGGAATAACGCTGGAGCAGACACGAAATGCCGTAAAATGGGCAAGGGATGTTGGGCTTAAAGTCTTTACCCCCTTTATTTTTGGTATACCTGGAGAGACCTTCGAAGAGGGGCTTAAAACCATTGTTTTTGCATGCGAGTTAAATCCTGATATCGCAAACTTCCACGCTATCACCCCTTTCCCAGGCACAGAACTCTACGATAATGCCGAAAAGTATGGAACAGTTTCAGAAGAACTCACGGACTTTACATATCAGGGGGCGGCTTTTGTTCCATTTACAATGACGAGAGAAGAAATTATGAGACTACGGTCTATTGCTTTCAGGAGATTTTATTCCAGACCAGGATTTTTACTGAGAAGGGCTCTCGGTATTAGAAATCTAAACGATTT
>JBFLZU010000052.1:4156-24998 GCA_040756155.1 Nitrospirota bacterium
GGATACATCTTTGGATTGAATAAAATGTTCGTCATAAAGTAGCATTCATGGGAGCAGTAGCACCCATTTTTGCGAATCTCGTAAATAATCCTTTTTGCCTGTTTTGATCGCAATATTTTCTTCACATCGTAATTGTAATCTTTCACATTTCCAATCCTTTGATTCAACAATTCGCACGGATAAACATCTCCGGTCTCAGTCAAAACCAGATTCAACCGACCGGCATAACAGGGTATAATACTTCTCTGCTCTAATATAGTCTGATATATAAGACGTCTTTGCAGGATATCCTGTGCAGATTTGAGTCGTGCGCCTCTAAAACGATACATGCTCGCCATCTTTCTCTTTAGATCTTTCTCCATTGTTTCGATTGTATAGCGATACTTATTTAAATCTACATTCTTGAAACTCTCATCTTCAACTTCACCACGTATCATCGAGAGTGTGTGCGTTCTTATCTTGTCCAAACCCTTAACAAATTCAAATACCCTATCTATACCGTCTTGATTTTTCGAGCAAAAGACCGTATTAATTCCCAGTTCGAAGTTAGGATATTCATTCAGGAGTTCACTGAGTTTATAATACGTTTCCATCACTTTTCCAAAGCTCCCTGGCACTCCCCGAAGGGCATCATGCTCAGTGTAGAGCCCATCCAATGAAAGTTTTACCACCACCACGCTTTTCCTGCAATGCTTCAGTATCTCCTCTGTTCTGTTTCTTATCAGTTCAGGCATTAATCCATTCGTAGAATAAAGGAGTATTGAGGGTTTATTGTTCTTGTAGAATATCCTGCTTATATCAACTATATCCTCTCTCAGATAAACCTCACCTCCGGAGAAGGCGACCCAGAGAAGGCTTCTGAGAGAAAGGGAGATCTTTTCAATTTCATCCAGAGAGATTTCAGGCAGGTTATCTGCAGATTCTCCTTTCTTACTGAGATAGAAACAAAAAGGACACCTCGAGTTGCACCTTCTGGTTACGAAAAAGGTCAGATGGATCGGTCTTTTCTTCCACAAGATATATCCGATATACCGTAATGGTGAATACATTATATTCTAATTTGCGATGCTGTTCTGCTGAGCTAAAAAGAGAGATTGCTTCGCTTCGCTCGCAATGACAACATTTGCATTATTAATTTTATAGTCCCCATAACAGTCCCTGCCCCAACAGCCAATGGATAGAGTATTGTGTAATAAAGTGTTGCTAAGATAGTAAAGGATAAACCCTTAGTTTCGTAAAATGCCCGGAGTAATTTTCTGTTTATGAAGATATTAAAGGCAAATATCAAAGGAACTGGAATCAAAAAGACTGCACTTTTGGTGGCAATGCCAAGCAATACAAGAAGTAAATTTGATAAACAGGAAGCTACATTGATTTTAAGTTCTACAGAAGCAGTGCCAGAATCTGCAAGTAAATCTCTGTTCTGTATGGAGTACATTGTCCAGTACAGGGATTTCTTCACTGCATTGCGGAGCGAGCCCATTAAAGAAAAGTTGAATATGTGCTGGACAAGTATCTCAGGGTTCATGACAAGTTTACATCCTGCCCTGCGCAGTCTATGGCTGAACTCCACATCCTCAATAATGGGAATGAAATAATCATCCACAAATCCTCCGCTATCTTTGAAAAGTTGTGCATCAATGATCATAGCGTGAGCAGCGATGTAATCTGGTTCCTTTTTCTTAGTCTCAAAGTAGTTTACAAATATAGATTGAAAGATACTGAAAAAATTATCGTCGTAAGGTATTCTGGTGTATGTGCCTCCAATGATTATATTTTCAGATGAAAATGTAGGGATAGTTTTGTTTACAATAGCAAGGGTATTTTCCTGTAGAAGGCAGTCAGAATCAATAAAGAAAAGTATTTTACCATTACTGTTTTTTGCACCTGTGTTTCTTGCTTTTGATGTCCCTGAGTGCTTATCTAACTGAATGAACTTACAGGGGAATTTCTTTATGGTCTCTATTGAATCATCAGTTGAACAATCATCAACAACTACGACCTCAAATCTTCCATACCTTGAAGAAAATGCAGATTCAAGGCATTTCCCGATAGTTGCATTTCCGTTGTAATTCGGGATAATAATTGAAATGGATTTATCCATATTGTAGTAATATTATAGCAGGATATCCGTAGGACTTGACAATCATTTTTTGCTGTGTTATAAATTTATATGCCTTTGAAAGGAGGTGATGTATTGGAGGAGGCTGTAAAATCATAGTAACAGTTTGTACCTGTCATAAAGTAAACGAAGGGAGGATTTTATGAAGAAATTGTTCAAATCAAAATGGATTTTGATATTCATTGCTGTAGCGTTTGTGTTAACGGGTTATTTTGTATTCACAACTGTTGATTCCAAAACACCGGTTGCCTCTGCTGCTAAGAAAACATATTCAGGAACCCTCTATGTAGCAGGAATGGGTGGACATTTTACAAAGGCAGATGTAACGATCGACCCGAACGATACAGAAAACCCGATAAAGGTTAAAGACCTCGGAAGAGTTGTTATTGGAAACAAGAAGACACACCCAACTCATGACCCGAGAATTGATGTCAACGACAGAACCAAAATGTACTGGTCAACCTACCTTCTTGATCCAGATGGTAATTTACATGTCGGTATCTCAGATCTCAAGACAGGCGATAAGATCAAGGATGTCGCAGTCAAACTCGATCCAAGGGCAAAATGGACAGGTGCTAATTATTGTGGTTCTGGACAATCTAAAACCTTATTTATGCCTGTGACAATGACTGACGAGGCATACATCGATGTATTTGACAAAAAGACCCTCGAGCACAAACACAGAGTGTTTCTTGACTACAAACTAGGTGAGACCAAATTCTATCATGGAACGAATACCCCTGATATGAAGAAATTCCTCGTGGTAGTAAATCTGGCTACTGGTGGAAAACCGAATGGGAAGATTGACCTCATTATGCTCGATCTCCCAGCTCTCGAAAAGGGTAAGGCAAAGGTACTGGCAAAGAACACAATTACTGGAGAGCCAGGTAAGACTCTTACATTCAGACAGTATTTCACCGACGATGGTAAGTTACTCTTGCAGTCAGGTAGAGACAGGTTCTACCTTATAGATGCCAAAACACTGAAACCAATTGATGAGGAAATGGTAAAAGGTGAAAATCATGATGCAATGCCTACCCCTGATGGAAAATATGCTGTTCTAACCTTAAGGCAGACCATAAAGGACAAAGAAGGCAAGGATATAACCGACGGTACAATACAGCTCTATGATATGGAGGCAAAGAAGCAGGTGGGTAAGCCTGTATCAACCTGTAACGCCTGCCACGAGAAGATAGGGATCAAAGGTAGTGCTGTCCTCTGTGGTATAGATGGCAACTGGAAGTAAGAGGTAATAAGAGGTAAATAAAGGTATTGAAAGAAAGCGGGCATCCTGAGTTTATCGAAGGATGCCCGTAATTATTTTTTATTGTCATGAAAGAATTCAGTCTCTTAACACTTGCTATTAAAAATCTGAAAAGAAAAAGTTTCAGGACGGGTATACTGGTCTTTTCGATAGCCCTTCTGGTGTCCATCCTCGTATTTGGCCTTTCATTTATTACCAGTGTGAGCTCAAGCATCAAGAGGGCATCTGGCCGTCTTGGTGCTGATTTGCTTGTAGTCCCTGTTGGCGCCAGGGGATTTGCTGAAGAGGTACTGCTTGAGACAACGGTAAAATCCTTCTATATGGATAAAAGTATAGTCGAAAGGGTCAAGAAAATCGAGGGGATTGAGGCGGTTACATACCAGACCTATCTGACTACCATCTTTGGGGTTTGCTGTGATGTTCCTGAAGCAAAGGTCGTTGCCTTCAATCAGGATACTGACTTTATTGTAAGGCCATGGTTAGAAAAGACCCTTGGCCGCAGACTTGAGAAGGGTGAGGCGATTGTAGGATACGAATCTTTTCTTAATATTGGTCTTGGGCTTATGGAGATAGATACTACCCTTTTTGGAACTATGTTTAAGATTATTGGCTCCCTTGAAAAATCCGGGACAGGGCTCGATAACGCAATCTTTCTGAGCGAAGAAAATATCGAAGAAATCATAAGACAAGGAAAGTCAGTTTTAAAACCAGAACAGGTGTCGGTTATCTTTACAAAAGTCAAGAGAGGCTATGATCCATACAAGGTTGGTCGTGATATCGAAGGAGAGATAATAGAGGTGGATGTTGTAGCGAGGAGTGATATAGGTAAGGATATACTCCGTACCCTTAAGGATATAAATCAGATTTTCTCCATTACCATTGTCCTGGCATCCATGTTGTCAGTCTTTCTGGCATGGGCAATCTTCTCAGCAATAGTCAATGAGCGTTTAAGGGAAATAGGTATCATGCGTGCTATCGGGGCAAAGGAATCACATATTGTAAGGCTTTTCTTTACTGAGGTCTTTACTCTCGGAGCTATAGGAAGCCTTGTTGGGATTGGTCTTGGTATTTATCTTTTTATATCTCTATCAAAAGGCTTTACCCTTTTAAAGAATATCTCTGCAAAGATTACTATAGCTGAGCAGACAGGGATTTCTCTGGTTGCTTTTACGGTGGGAACCATGATATGCGTCCTTGGAGCCCTTTTACCAATATACCGCTTAAAAAAGATCGAACCCTTTATCGCAATAAAGGAGGTATAAGGTTTGTCCCAGATCGAGGTTGTGACCCTTACTAAGACATACACCCTTGGGGAAAATACCATCAAGGCGCTTGATAATGTCTCATTAAAGATTAACAAGGGAGAATTTCTCTCCATTGTGGGGCATTCTGGTTCAGGTAAGACAACCCTTCTCTCTATTGTTGGGGGGATTTTAACCCCCACCTCAGGCAAGGTCATCTTTGATGGCACTGATATTTACTCACTTGATAGAGATGAACTATCTGAATACAGGGCTAAAAAGGTAGGCTTTATATTCCAGTTTGCAAGCCTTCTGCCTGTTCTTACAGTAAAGGAAAACCTCCTTCTTCCAAGGGTCTTCAACTCTGAGAAAAAAAGAAATAGCGAAAAGAAGGCGGTTGAATATCTTGGTATGGTTGGACTTGGAGACCATTTAAACACATATCCTTCACAGCTATCTGGAGGTCAGCAGAGGCGTGTTGGTATTGCACGTGCACTCATGAATGACCCTGAGATAATACTCGCAGACGAGCCAACAGGAGACCTTGACGAAGAAACCGAGGCTGAGATAATGAACTTTTTAAAAAGGATCAATATTGAAAAATGTATTACCTTCATTCTCGTAACCCATAGTTCAGAACTGGCAAAGGAAGCAAAGAGAAGACTCAGGATGAGCCACGGCACCCTGCAGGAGATTTAAAACAGCCTTTTCCCTTTTTCTATGTCCTTAAGGCTTATAACAAGTTCATTATCTTTGATGTTGCTTTGGAAGGGAATAGGGCTACATCCCATTCCTACATGTTTCCATGTTTCATCTGCAATATTGTATCTCAAATTACATTCGTTGCATACAAGTTCCGTCCCTTCCACTCTGTACCCCTTTTTATTTTTGTAACATGCGTAACATGCATTAAAATGTGTTCTCAAACTACCTGTTCTGTCTGTTCTTACTAAAAAGTTTATCCTTTTTCCCCCTGCCTTATATGTAAAGAAATGGACACCTCCGTCACTGACATCCCTAACTGGTATCCTTATTTCACCGTTCTGTGCCTTCACCACCTTGTGCTCTACAGGAAGTTTACTACATGCGGGTACAAGGAGTAATAAATAAAGGATTAAGAACCCAATCTGTCTTAAAAAGTTGAATCTTGCCCCGAACTTGATTCGGGGTTGAACCTTGAACCTTTTTCTCTCTATCATTTCGATCTCCTGTTAATATCCCTCAAGTGTAAATGGCAGAAAAACCATCGGTGCTGTTGCTATCATAGCAAAAAGGGTTATACCCACTACAGCCCTTAAAGACCATCTCCGCTGAACCTGCGGGATTACCACTGACAGCGATGAAATATTCTTAAATGGCTCAATGGCACCAACCATCATTCCAAAAAAACATCCACCGAAGAGGGTTACATACAGAGGATATCCAATATAATAATACTCTCCCTGAAGGATGTCAAATGGGCAGTGATGTGTAGGAAGTTGATAAAAATGGAGTGAAATAAAGGCAATGATTGATATAACAGATACAATAAAAAAGAGAAAGGATGAGATAGAAAAGAGAAAGGTAAATGGTTTTCTGCTGGTTTTTAATGTCGTGATACCTAAAACAATCGAAATAGTCAATAAAGAATAAAAGGTGATCTTGGCAGGCAGGATTGGTAAAGAAGCAAGCGAACTTCCAAGTCCTCTACCTCCTTCGCTGAAAAGAAAACCACAGCATGAGGTAATAACATCAGGGTTGACATTTAGAAAATACAGGAACTGTAAGACGGATTCCACTATAACAACCAGCACAACAAACAGGAGAAACTTATATTTCGTCATGGTCAGTGGATAATCCTCAGCCTTGCTGTCTAAATAGTTTATGGCAATCCATGAGGCTGAAATAAATAATGCAGCTACCTTAGCATAAAGTGTAGGAAATCCATAAGGGTTAGCATTAAGGGAACCTGTTGCACACATAGCCCCTACCAGAAGGTAATGGATATCGTCTGCTGTATAGAGAAAGAGAAGTGTGGAGAGGATTTCAAAACCAAGTGCATATTGAACAAGTGTTGAAACCAGATATGTCTTTCTTTCAAGAGAAAGCTGTTCCTCTGAACTACTCTTGATATCCCATTTAAGTAGAATCCTTATTCCAAGAGCCGCAGCAGATAAGATAAGCAGAAGCACAACACCAGAACCAAGAATCAGGGCGATAACACTGGAATGTAACACCATCTATGTCTCCCGTGAAGGAAGTCCAAAATTTCTTATAGCGATATTCTTAACCATACCATCTCGCATCTCAAAAATTAGATTGATATAGTTTTTTTCGTATACAAGTGGGTCATGTGTGGCTATTATAATTGTCTTTCCTTTCTGTTGAAAGCCTTTCATAATGGACATAAATTTCTCTGAAAGATGAGTATCGAGGTGCGCGGTCGGTTCATCAGCGATGATTATGTCCGGGTCGTTGATCAATGCCCTCGCAATAGCTGTCCTCTGTTGTTCCCCTCCTGAAATTTCCTGGACAGGGAAATCCTTTCGTTCTAACATGCCGAGACTGTCGAGGATATCCTCTGTTTTTTTTCTTAATTCTGATGGCTTTATGTCGGTAGGGTAAAGTGGCATCATTACATTTTCACAGACATTAATTCCAGGAACGAGGTGGAGCAGTTGAAAAATGAACCCGAAGGTCTTGCGACGCATCGTTGTCATGAATCTTTCTGGAAGATGTGATACATCCTTACCTTTTACTATCACTTTGCCTGATGTCGGTCTGCTCATACACCCTATCATAGATAAGAGCGTAGTCTTCCCAGACCCACTGGGTCCCATAAGTACGGCGAAGTCTCCCCTTCGGATTCGTATACTCACATCGTTGACAGCCAAGACCTCATTGGGTTTTCCCCTATTGTAATATTTTGTGAGGTTCTCAGTTATTATTATTTCACTGCTCATTCAAAAATAGCCTCGATCAGTTCTGGTTAGATTCTTAATTTTTAATTTTGCATTTTGCATTTTTAATTTTATTTTACCCCCTCATTAACTCATCCGGGTCTGAGATGGAAACCTTCCACGAAGGAATAATGGTAGAGGCGATATAGGGAACTACGGTAATTGCTATCAGCGTAGCTATCTGATAAGGATTTATAAACGGTGCAAGTCTGAAATCTGGATAAATTATAGACCAGCCTTTCAGTGCAGGGGCAAACAGTGAAGCACCTAAAAAGAACACATGTAGATAGGCCAGAATTATTCCCATAAGAAAAGATGCCAGAGAAATGACCAATCCTTCCCAAAACTTCATTTCAAGGACATCCGAAGTTTCCCATCCGATTGCTTTGAGTATCCCTATCTCTTTCTTCTCCTCTGCACTGAGTCCCATCGCTTTATCCCATGATAGGATGATAAAAGAGGTCAATGCTCCGATAAAACCGATCAAAATCAAACCGCTCCTCCATCCGAAAACTGCGTCATAGGTTCTAATGATTTCGTCACGAAGGAGAGGTCTTGTATCTGGAAATCGCTCTTTTATCTTTCTCGCAATGGTAGGCGTCTCTGCCTCATTATAAATGGATACCAATAGGTCTGTCGCCATTCCATCAGGCATCTTAACCAGATTCTTGAAATCAATATAACTCATTACTATAAGATCAGCGGTCAGGAGATCAGAGTCAGCCTCGAAAATTCCGATAACCTCGAAATCCATCCATCTACCATCCGCAGACTGAAGAGATAACTTATCACCCAAATCTATGAACCGTACATTAGCAATTCCCTTGCCTATCGCAGTAACATTTTTCTCATGCGACCGTGGCATACGACCCTTCAGAAGTCGGTTGTCTTTCAAAACAGCATCATCCACAGCAAGGATGGTATAATTTGCCTTTATAGCCGAATCGTAATAGTATCCCCAGAACCTTGGCTTAACTCTATTAACACCAAGAATTTCGCTGATCTCTTTAATTAATCTCAGCGAGATGAGATCATGCCTTCCAGCTATAACTCTCTGAACGATTAATTCCGGGGACCCTTTCAGTATAAGGGATGCCTCTCTCTTAAATGAATACGAGAGAAATATAATAGAACCGAGCATAAAGATCATAGATGTAAAGACTATAATAATCCCCATACTCTTGAATTTTCTCCTCAACAGAGACTGTAATGTGTAGTCCAGAATATTCCTGTGCTTTTTAAGACTCATTTGTTTTCCGTATCTGTGTAAGCCTCTTTACGCCTGCTCACTTTGATAAAGGTTCCTGTGGAAGTAAAATCAGGTGGGGCAATGATCGAGCCTGTTGGAAAATGCTCGATGGAACCAGGATAATCCTGAAAGGCTGAAAACAAATCAGCCTGAGTTGGATGCCTTGTATAGCGGGCATCTGTCGAAAAAACCATGTCTGTCAAGCTCAATGTTCTAACAATCTCTTCCATGTCTTTCCTGAGAGTATGACGTTCAGAAAGGGCAATACGCGACTGAACATATAGTGCAGCCATAACCATTAGATTTAATGCGATAAATGTAAAAAAGATTGTGGATTTACGCAACTATTTGAGATCCTCCATGGTAATTTCGGTAATTTCATTAAACCTCAGGATTCTTTTCCCACCGTGGTCCTTCACGAATTCCTTTGCCCCACTTTCGGTCTCAACAGGTATCAGTTCTTTCCCCATTGGACCATAGACATTACTTCTTATGATAAAAAAAACTTTTTCTGCAGGTACCATTTTTAATGAATAATATTCTGTGACATAAATAGCAAGTATATCAGACTTCTTTTTAGAGGGGTTGTATTTGTTAAGATTATAATAATACTTGAACATGTCCTTGGCGCCATCAAATACCGCATAGGTGTTGTCTTTAAAAATTATCTGCGCAACCCAATCAGGATATTTATATACAAACATTCCGCATACAGGACACTTGTCCGTCTTTTTAAGCTGCACAGGTTTTTTATCATCTGCATAAACAAGATGGGTTATAAGTAAGATTATCGTTAACGTAAAAAATAGCTGTTTCATGGCGATAGAACCGAAGGAAACAGAGCTGAAGCTCTGAAGTCAATAATTCCAAGACTCCAGAACTTCAGCACTTCAGGACTTCAGTTTTAGTGCATATGCTCCATTTTCTTATGTTCCATTTCTTTCATCTTCTCCATTCTTTTCATCTTCCGTTTTTCTCTTATCATTTTCGTATCTTCATACAGATCCTCATAGGCTGCTTTCATGGCTTTTTCAAAGTTTGCTATTTCACTGCCATTCTCTTTCTGAAATTTCTCAGCAGCCTCTTTATTTTCAAATGCCCACTTGGCTCTTTTGGTCATCACACCCATCTTACTGCCACCTATAAGCCATACAGCCTTCTCAACATCAATGAGCTTTTTTGTATTGTAATCGCCAACCCAGATTGCCTTTGGTGTTTTGTCAATATTTAAAGCCAGATCAATCGCTGCGCAGTGGATGCTGCATAGTCCCTCAGATGTCCCATCTTCATATTCGATGTATATCCTTGTGTGATCAAATTTCTGCCTGTCCATTCCGCAGTATTTACATGAAGGGTGTTTTTTAATGTCATCCTGCGCAAAGACCACACCTGTCATTGAAAGGCAGAATGCCATAATAATCGCAAAAACAGAGATTTTAAGGTACTTCATTTTTATCGCCCCTTTCGGATTAATTATAATGAACGAGTTAAATAGGTTCACATAACCCTTGCTACTTGACCCTTGCCCCTTAAAATTAAGGGTTAGGGTGAAGGGTAAAAAGAAAGTTTTAGGTTAAAAGGTCTTGTGGAGGTTTTTCGATAGAGGCTAAAAAGATACTCGAGGCTATAATAGAGTAAAGATTCTGTAAAACAGACATCTTAAGAAATATGGGAACCCTTCCTTCTTCAGGTAGAGTAATAGGATGCTCGTTGGCATGGAAAATTATTTCATCTGGAGGTACTCGGGCACACCTACCCTGCTTAAAACATAGACCCTCATTTACATCTTGAGGCCACGGATTGTCCATCCTGCAACAGCAACTTTCAGCCTTCTGATTATGTTGACATCTCAGAGAACAATCTACATCCTCACCCATGATAATTTTTGCCATGCCGGGCATTGTTAAAGTTAAAAAAGCAATTAATAAGATTGGAACTATTTTACCCCATGAGTTTAGCATCTTATAATCATCTTATAATAATTTCTTTATTTTTATAATATCACTCAGGGCATGTATAGTCAAATTCATATTTTTTATAAAAAGTTATAACCTTTCGTTATATCGTAAGATATCGTAAGTTTTTATATTCTTTTCCTCTTTGCCATCTCTTCATGGAAAAATTTCTGATACATTACTTCCCATTCAGGGCTACCTTCAAATATGCGTCTTGAGTAAGATTGGAGTTTACTCCTGACAAATGCATCTATCTCTTCATCCAATCTTAGATCATCAACTATCACCCTTCTTATTTCTCTCCTGACCTTGCCCTCTTCATAGATAAGCTCGATGGTATCCTTTTCGATCAATCCATTGAGTATCAGGTGTGTAATATGGTTTATCTTGTCGTTGCTTAATCTCAAAGTATTATATTTCTTTCCTTTGCAAGCCTTTGCTTCGTTAGCTCAAAAAGTTTTCTATAATCAAGTTTGTTTTTTTCTATCTCTGACTCATATTGTTTAAGAAGATCTTTAATTTCTTCATTAAGCTTATCCTCAAGCAACAGTTCTTCTGTTATAATCTCATCAACTATCTTTATAGCGTTTTCTTTGGGTATCTTGAGCCTGACGAACTCTCTTTCAATCAAGTCTTCTATTATCCTTTTAGAAATCTCACCTCTCCACTCCTTAGGTAACCTCATTTTTACATAACTCAACAGTTTTACCCCGCACCCAGAAAGCCCCACCCGCGCAGTCTTCGCACCCCGCGAAAGTGGGGTGCGGGGTTTACTGCTCCCATGTAAATGGAAGCAGCGCAATATTTCTCGCCCTTTTGATTGCAGTTGTTACCTGCCTTTGATGTCTGGCACAGTTTCCTGAAATCCTTCTCGGAAGTATTTTCCCCCTCTCGGTAATAAAATTCCTCAAGATTTTGGTCTCCTTGTAGTCTATGGAATCTACCTTATCGACACAAAATCTGCAGACCTTCTTTCTCTGAAACCTTCTTTTTTGTTCCAATGTTACCCCCCTAAGTTTAGGTAATTCACTACTAATTCACTACTAATCTCTATGTAATTAGGTAGAGATTACCTGGTAATTAATTAGAATGGTACATCATTAAACTCAGCATCTTCGCCACTCTCAACCGCATGAGTCTGTTTAGAGGAAGAAAGAAATCTTATGGTCTGTGCAACTATTTCGTGTTTGCTCCTTTTCTGTCCTTCCTCAGACTCCCAGCGACGCTCCTGAATACGTCCTTCAACCAGTACCGAGCTTCCCTTATTCAGATACTGACCACATGTATCTGCCTGTTTGCCAAACACGACTACATCAATATAACAAACCTCTTCCTTCATTTCTTCTCCCTGTCTGTATCTGTGATTTACAGCAATCCTGAAGCTCGCAACCGATGTCCCATTTGGTGTATATCTTATCTCTGGATCCCTCGTAAGATTACCAATAAGTATCACCTTGTTATAATTAGCCATTTATACTACCTCCAACCGCCTGAGGCGGTTCAAGATTTACAATTAAATATCTGATTATTGGGTCTGTAAGTCTGAATGTCCTCTCGAGTTCAGATGCCTTCGATGGCTCAAGGTTGAAGTTCATAAGTATGTAATAACCCTTCTTATGTTTTTTAACTTCATAGGCAAGTTTCCTTTTTCCCCACTTTTCGGTCTTAAAAACCACTCCTCCCAATCTGCCTATAAGTTCATTAACCTTATTCACAACACCTGTAGCTTCTTCATCGCTGAGGTTTGGATTGATGATGAAGAGCAACTCATAAAAATTCATTCAATTCACCTCCTCCTCTCTACAAGTCATCGACTGACTTTTGTTAACTCCTGTCTATTAAAGCGGTTCATTGCGATTGAAACACCATCAATAATTATTGACCTTACCGCATCCAATGCACATTTAACCATCCCTGAGATAATCTCAATCTCGTGTGGCTCAAACGAATCAAGGACATAATCTTCAGGAGACCTGCCCGTATCTGGTCTTCCTATACCGATTCTTATTCTTACAAATCTGTTTCCTATGGCTCTTATTATAGATGTTACCCCTCTGTGGCCTGCCGTCCCCCCACTGGTTTTTATCTTTAATCTCCCGACAGTTAAATCAAGATCATCATGTATTACCACAAGATTTTCAGGTGGAACTGAAAACCTACGAAAAAGTAGCGATACAGCATCACCGCTTAAATTCATATATGTCTGTGGCTTGGCAAGTATAATCTCTTGATGGTCAATCATTCCTCTACCACACATAGACCTGCATATCTTTTCATTAATTGAGATATTGTATATATGGGAGAGTTCATCTATAACCATAAAGCCAATATTATGTCGACTTTTAGAGTATCTTTTTGTAGGATTTCCAAGTCCCATTATGATCTTCATTCAACAATAAGCTCCAAAAAATATTTATCCTTTCTCTTCTTCGACCTCAGCCTCCTTAGGTTTCTTGATAAGTTCTGGTTCCTTTATCGTCTCTGCAGGTGCTGTTGCGAGAATCTCTTCAAGTGCCACCTCTGATATAGGTGCAAGTATCGAACAGATAACAGTATCCTCATCCTCGAGCACCCTTATTCCTTCAGGGACGGCGAGGTCACCTGCATGTATTGAGTCTCCAATATCCAGAGACGATGCATCTACTTCTATCCTCTCAGGTATAGCTGTCGGGAAACATTCTATCTCTATCTCTCTTGTAGCCTGCTCAAGTATTCCACCTTTCTGTTTAACACCGAGCGGCTCTTTGCCAGATATAACAACAGAAATTGTTACCCTTACTTTCTCTTTGAGCGAAACCTCAAAAAAATCTATATGAAGAAGATGTTCTTTTATAGGGTCTCTCTGTATATCTCTTACAATGGCTAATTTTTCTTCACCATTACCTGAAAACTTCAGGTTGATAAGTACATGTTCCCCTCCCCCTCGTGTGAGAATATCAGTTAGATCCTTAATTCTAACACTTATGGGGGTAGATTTCCCTTCTCTATAAACCACCGCAGGGATCATACCATTCCTGCGTAATCTTCTTGCATATCCCTTACCCTTTTCCTCTCTCAATTTTACTAAAAGCTCTATCGTCTTCATACGGCTACAACCTCCTATACAAAAAGTGAACTCACAGATGTCTCTTCATGTATCCTCTTGATTGCTTCACCAAGTAAATGAGCCACTGATAGAACAGTAAGTTTTTTACACTGTTCTTTTTTGCTGTCCAATGGTATAGAGTTTGTAACAATTATCTCGTCTATCTGTGAGTTATTCAGTCTCTCGACAGCAGAACCAGAAAGAACAGCATGGGTGCATGCTGCTAAAACCCGTTTTGCACCATGCTCTTTTAGAGCTGAGACGGCCTGTGTTATGGTTCCTCCTGTATCTATCATGTCATCAATTATAAGTGCATCTCTATCATTAACCTCACCGATAATATTCATTACTTCTGATTCGTTAGCCTTTTCTCTTCTTTTATCTATAATAGCAAGGGTTGATAAAAGTCTTTTTGCAAACGCCCTTGCCCTCTCAACCCCACCAGCATCAGGTGATACAACTACAAGATCATCAAGTTTTATACTTTTCAGATATTCTAATAGCACAGGCGTTGCATAGAGATTATCAACAGGTATATTAAAAAAACCCTGTATCTGACCTGCGTGAAGATCCAGAGTAAGTACTCTGTCAACACCCGCAGCCACCGTTAAATCGGCAATCAGTTTAGATGTGATGGGCACCCGTGGATGAACCTTTCTGTCCTGCCTCGCATAACCATAGTAAGGAATCACTGCTGTGATCCGTCGTGCTGATGCCCTTTTAAATGCATCTACCATTATGAGTAATTCCATGAGATTATGGTTTACAGGGGCACATGTCGGCTGTAGCACAAAAACATCTGTCCCCCTGACATTTTCATTAATCTGAACCATGATCTCTCCATCGCTAAAGGCATCTACTGTGACATCACCAAGCGGTATTTCAAGACAATCACATATTTCTTCAGCCAGTCTTTTGTTGGCGTTTCCTGAAAAAAGTTTAAGTCCACTCGGCATTTCTACCTCCCTAAATTAACTATAGTTAGGAGTTTCGAGTTCAGAGTTCATAGAAAAATCTTAAATCTCCTAACTCAAAACCCCGAACTCATCACTCAATTGGCTCGGAGGCAGGGACTCGAACCCCGATCGAGAGCTCCAAAGGCTCCTGTCCTACCATTAGACGACCTCCGAATTCAGGATTAAAGGGACAAGGACTAAGGGCTAAGCAACTTACCCCTTTACCCCTTTAATCCTTTAATCCTATAATCCTATCAAATACTCCTCCAGTGGAGAAGATTCAAGCGTCTTAACGGCTTCTACCCAGTATCCCCTCCTCTGCATCCCTTTTTTTGCCTCATTGATAGCCGTCTCATCGGGATATATGCCAAAAACCGTTGGTCCACTTCCCGTCATCACCGCTGCTATAGCACCATTCTCTGCAAGTGCTTTCTTCAATTCCTTTACCAAAGGATACTCTTTAATGACTACATCTTCAAGGTCATTGGAGAGCTCATTCAATGAAAAAGAACTTAATATTTTAACATTATAATCTATATCTGTCAAATACTGTGGTTTGTTATAATTTCTGTATACCCAGGCAGTCGAGACAGGAAAAAGTGGATTGACGATAAGTAAATTTAATGCAGGAAGAGGTTTGAAAGGCATCAATTTATCACCCCGTCCTGTCCCGATAGCTGCAGTACCATATATAAAGAATGGAACATCTGTTCCGAGACTGCTTCCAATCTCCATTAACTCATGCCTTGACAGCCCTGTTTTCCACAGGTAGTTAAGGGCTATAAGGGTTGCCGCAGCATCGCTACTTCCTCCCCCAAGACCAGCAGATATAGGAATCCCCTTTCTGATTTCTATTCTGACACCAGCAGATACCTTTGTCTTTTCTTTGAGAAGTTTGGCGGCACGAAAGGCAAGATTATCCTCAGGCGGTCCCAAAAAATTTTCAATTTTTTGGATACCCTTAGGTCTCGAAACTCCATTGGCGTTGCATACTATCTTGATATCACCTTCAAAATCAGTAAACCCCGTTAGAAACTCACATGGGGCTTTAGACTCTCTGTTAGCTATGGAATTCAATAGTGTTTCATCCCTGTGGCGAGCCACGGAGCTTTCTAACGGGGTAAATGTAATTTCGTCATATAGAGATATCATGTGCAAAACAGTCAAAATTTCATGATAATTATCCGTCCTTATCCCATTGACCTTAAGTAATAGATTTACTTTTGCTGGTGTCTTAATCGTGAGTCTCATTTAGACTTCTTCAATTTTTCTTTAATCTTTATATTTGTAGGCTCTATCTCTAATGCCTTCTGCCACATCTTTTCTGCTTCTTCCTTTGAGCTTAACCTGCTATATACATCACCGAGATGATCGAGCACAGTTGCGTCATCCTTAACAATCTCTGCAGCCCGTTTAAGCTCTCTCAGTGCATCATCATAAAGACCCTTCTGGTAATACGCCCAGCCGAGACTATCTATATAGTAACCATTGTTTGGCTCTATCTCCAGTGCCTTCTTAACAAGCCCGATCGCCTCATCTATGTTTATTCCTCTATCAGCAAGACTATAGCCGAGATAATTTAATGCCTCGGCGTGCTTAGGGTTTAGTTCTATCGTCTTTCTGAGTTCAGCCTCCATATCATTGAATTTTCCCATTTTTTCATACACAACACCCAAGTTAAAGTGTAGTTTATCATTTTTAGGATCTATCTCAATACCTATTTTAAACGTCTCTACAGATTTTTCATATTTTTTATCCTGAGAGTAGGCAAGCCCAAGATAAAGATAAAGTTCGGCTTTTTTTGACTCAAAACTAATAGCCTCCTCTAAGGTCTTTATAGTCTCTTCATTTTTCCCCATCTTGTTGTAAACATATCCGAGATGAACAAATGCATTTACATCTTTAGGATTGAGTTCTATTATCTTTTTGTATTCCTTAACAGCCGCCTCATAATTTTTCATCTCCTCATACAGTCCTCCAAGATAATATCTAAGCCTCGTATCGTTCGGTCTCTCTTTTAAAAGATACTCAAACTCTTTTATGGCATCGGCATACATCTTTTTTTCAGCATAGAGTAGAGCAATCTTATAGTGTATTTCGAGATTTTTTGGATGATCCTTCTTGAGTTCTTCTAAATATCCTAATGCTGCATCGAACTTATCCTGCTGGACATACAGATTAACAATCTTGAAATGTGTATCGAGATTGGAGGGATTTACATCTATTGCTTTCTTATACGCATCGATTGCCGCCTCCCATTCTTTTTTCTGTTCATAGCTATGCCCCATATTTATATATGCGAGTTCAAAACCCGGTTTGAATTCAATTGCTTTCTTGAATGCAGAGATCGCAGCATCGTAATTCTTCATTTCAAGATAAATACTCCCTATGTAGTAATAAACCATAAAGCCTTCTTTATCGTATTTGAGCAGTTGATTAAATACATCAATAGCCTGCTCGTATTTTTTCTGCTGGGCATAAATAGACCCGAGATAAAAATACGCCCTGCTATTTGTCGGGTTAATCTTTATTATCTTTTCATAACTCTTTATTGCATCATCTATACGGTCCATCGAATTATATATCTCTCCAGTAATCATCAGCGCAGGTATATTATTTTCATCCTTAAGCAGAATCTTTTCCGCATATCCCAGTGCCTCCGTATATTTTCCCATCTTCGCCAGAAGTTTTGATAACTGCATCATCAGATAGAACGACTCGCTATCGTATGATAGTGCTATCTTGTATTCTGACAATGCCTTATCCATCTGTCTATCTAATTCATACATATAACCAATAATAAAGTGATAGTGTGCTTTTTCTTTATCTGAAGCCCATGTTGTAGGAGTCCAGACAAGAAACAAACATAGGATAGTTATTAATAGAAATGCATTGAATAATTTGATGACAGGTAAAGATAATAATTTCGTTTGTATTAAAAAGATATACCTTTTCACCTGAAAATACCCCTTTCTATTGACCGCTTATATCCATCTCACTCAGCGATATAGACGGTGAACCTATTCGTCCATAAAAACGAAGATCATCTCCAATGTCATTTATCTTCTGCAACATATCAAATATATTGCCAGAGAAAACCGCCTCTCTGACAGGATGAACAATTACTCCATTCTTTATCCAGAAACCAGAGACACCAACCGAAAAATCTCCAGAGATGGGATTTGCTGTATGAATACCCATTGTATCCGTTATGTAAATTCCATTTGATATATCTGCTGTCAAAGGATACCTTGTACGCTTACCCTTCTCGATATAAAAATTCGTAATCCCAACAGTAGGCAAACCATTAATTCCACCTCTTACAGCATTTCCTGTTGATGCTGTCCCTCCTTTTTTAGCTGTGTATGTATTGTGTAGGAATCCTTTGAGGATGCCATCTTCTATGAGTAATTTGCGTCGCATCGGCACCCCTTCATCGTCTACCGGTGCACTTCCAATATTACCTGTTATGGTTCCGTCATCCCATAGATTAAGTCCGTGAAATGCAACCTGAGCCCTTACTTTGTCTTCAAAGAGTGATTTACCTCTTTGAACATTATCAGCAAATAATGCAGGGGCAACCACCGCAAGAAACTCCACAGCCACCTTGTTACTTAATATAACCGAAACCTTTCCAGATGGAGCCTTCTCAGCACCGAGTAAGGCAACTGCAAGGGATGCAGCATCTGCCCCAACCCTTTTAAAGTCAAGTTTATCTACAAACCTCTGTGTATCAAATTCCCATGCCATCTGGGAATCCGGTCGGGGGCTATTAGATTCGGCTACAACCATTATACTGGCTGATGCAATAGTGCTTTTATACGAGACATCTACTCCTCTTGTATTGAGCAAAGTAGTATATAAAACTGAAAACGATGCAACCGCCTTTCTTACCTTCTTTATCCTCTTATCAGCCGTAAGTGCAGACTCCTCAAGAAGAAGGGCATATTTTATCATCTCTTCTTCTGAAATCTTATCAATCTCTTCATCGTATATCTCTATCTCTCCACTCCGAACTCCGAACTCCGTACTATCTTTAGACGGTATATCTACCCATTCATCCTCATCGACAGAGTGACTGCTGATAAATGCATTTTCTATAAGTTCATCTATAGACTTTTCACTTAGAGATGTCGAAAATGAAAATCCAAGCCTTCTATCCTTCAACAATCTCAACCCAATACCACTGCCCCTGCAGACATCTATGGATTCAACCTGTCTATTCTTGGATTCAAGAGTAGTATTTCTCCATTCCTTGAGATATAACTCTGCAGCATCTAACTTGAGTTGTGCTACCTTATCGAGTATTGAATATGGATTAACCATAATTTATCAATTAGCAATTAACAATTGGTAATTGAACATTTGATTATTATTCATAATATGTTGCTGCCGCAGAATCCGATTCCCATACAGTAACCATGGATACCTGAAGATTTCTATCCTTGAGTTTTTTGTTTAATGAGTCATAAATCCATCTGGCAATATTCTCTGAAGATGGATTTATCTCTGTAAATGGAAACATATCATTCAGAAATGAGTGATCTAACTGATTTAAGATCTCTTCAGTTGTTGTTTTTAGCTCTGCAAAATCTATAGCAATACCTGTGTCATTCAACCTCTCAGTGATAACATAGACAGCGACCTTCCAGTTATGACCGTGTAATTTTTCACATTTACCTTTGTAATTCCGTAGTTGATGGGCAGCAGAAAATTTTGACTCTATCATCAACTCATACATCATTCCACCAATTTTAAATTTTAAACTTTGAATTTTGAATTATTATTTTACACATGCCACATTATCGCCTCAAAATCAGGGGTTGGAACTTTAAACGATATGTATCCTTTGTATGGATACCTCTCGAGTTCCATCTCTTCCCTTTTGATAACTACAAAAAATGCAATTTCTTCATTTTCGCCTGCCTGAAGGTTCTTAAAAGGAACCGCTATCTCCAGTATTTTCTTTATCGCTACGGATGGTATCTCAAGAGATACCCCTTTTTCTTTCATACCATTATTATACTTAGATAGTATAGCATTTATTCTCATGGTTTCTATGGAGACCGCTACATCGAGGTTAAACATCTGTGGCTTAAGAAAATTTACTGAGAATATCAAACTTGGGATAGGGAAATAGCTAAAATCTCTGACAGGATCGAATCTCAAGAACATCTTATCAAGATTAAAACCATAGTAAATGTGTTGAAGCATTCCTTCTGATCGGTGCATCACACCTCCACACCTGTGGACATCTATGAAGCCTGCACCGAGCCACTCAAAGTAGTTTGAGACCTCACCATCAATAATGGGTGAGATGAACCCCGTAATTTCGACCGTCGGTTTACATCTTCTATCCTCTCTAATTATGGGTATAAGAAGTATCGGTGGGACATCTTTATCAAGTATTTTATAGACATTTATCAGATGTTTCCTATAGAGGTCATCGAACTCCTCAGCGTTTTCAGAGATATGTTCATCGCCATACCACCAGCACCAGTCACTTCCTTCTGCTATGTATATCTCTTCCAATGCTGAAACAAGCCTTTCATCTTTATTGAGCTTGTCGAAATATCTATCAACCAAAATGTCCTTGCTGAATTTATCTACCTCTTCTCTTGCTTCAGAAAGGATTTCCCATGCAGTATTGTCTTCTTCATGTCCTATCCATATGCTGAAGTTATGGTTTATCCATGAACCAGGGAAAAGTCTATCTATATAGTTTTCTGGAGGGTTCTCCTGAAGATACCTGCTCGGTGTCACTGTTTTTATGAGTGGGTCTCTACTCAATTTTTCATAAAGGTAAAGGAGAAAATCCCTTCCATCATTTTTGTAATACTCCCATGCATTCTCACCATCAAGGATTATGGAGACTATATGGTTACCTTTGATTCCTGAAAGGTTCTTATGTGTTTTATGAAGTCTAAAAATAAAATCTTCAACAGCATTTCTATAGTCCCACTTTGAATACACAAAACCGATAAGGTCAGAAAGGGTATGGTCACGGAAAAATATAGATACTCCTCCTTTA
>JBFLZU010000052.1:25098-36924 GCA_040756155.1 Nitrospirota bacterium
CTTATGTGTTTTATGAAGTCTAAAAATAAAATCTTCAACAGCATTTCTATAGTCCCACTTTGAATACACAAAACCGATAAGGTCAGAAAGGGTATGGTCACGGAAAAATATAGATACTCCTCCTTTAGGAGGTGAGATAGTTAGTTTTTTTATCTCACCTCCTGAAAGTCGATATGGTTTGTAAAGAATATCAGGTTTTTTTACACCGCCAAAGGGGTCTTTCTCGATATTGATGCCCAACGACCTTGAAAGTATATCTTCATCGGTAGCTATCCATTCAATACCGGCATTGACGGCAATGGGGATTATAGATTCACTCACAGCTCCCTCAGATGGCCACATTCCTTTTGGTTTTTTACCAAATATCTCATAGTGGTATGCAACCGCCCTATTTATATGCTCAACAGCATCCTCAGAGTGAGAAAATCTAATTTTTGGTAGATTTATATCAGGCATGGATGCCTTTGCAATATTTGTGTCACATAGCAGAGGTAGTATAGGATGATAAAATGGGCTGGTTGATAGCTCTATCTGAGCGGATGACTCTGCCTTCCTGTATTCAGGTATTATTAACGACAATATCTCCTTTTGCTTTTCAATAAGCCCACTCTTTTCCTCCTCTGTAAAATCCCTTCCCTTCTTAATCAGATATGAAAGAAATGGGTCTTTATCCTTGAACAATGGGTCAAACCACGCGAGGTTAAACCAGACCTGAAGATCAAGAAAATCCTGGGTAGAGAAATACCTTGAAATCCTTTCAATCTCTCCCTTTACCACATTATAGCCCCTCTTGGAGAGAAGTTCGTTATATCTTGAATATATCTTTATCATGTTATCCCAGTTTGCGAGGAAAAAATTATTCAGTATGAAAACCTTATTCTCAAGGTCAAGGCTATCCGCTGGAACCAGCGTATGTATAAGGCATCTATCAGTAGCACCATTCTCGACATAGTCCTTTATCTGACTGAGAAGCGATGGAACAATGTTGAATGTAGCCTTTATCTCCGGAAAATCTCTTAGGATTGCAACCATATCGTAGTAATCCTTTATACCGTGAAGCCTAACCCATGGAAGGACATAATCTCCTGTCTCAGGGTCTTTATAATATGGCTGATGCATGTGCCAGATAAAGTTTATATACAGCGGCTTATCTTTCTTCATATTGATATATTATCTCTCCTGGTCTTGACATTCCAAGTTTATCTCTCGCAATTCCTTCAATAAACTGCGGGTCTGACCTTAATGCCTCTACTTCCTTATGGAGTTTCTCGGTCTCCGAAATCAATCTGTTTATCTCTGCATCTAACTTTGCCTCTTTTTCTTTCATCATGTAGTATTTTATAAGCCCCATGTCACCGAATATAAACGAGAAGGCAAGATAAAAAAAGATGAGCAGATATATCAAAAATCTTAATGGGTATTTTTTATGCATAGATGTCTAAAGACCTCTTTACCTTTAAAGGTAGCTGCCTTGCCAAGTTCTTCCTCTATCCTTATAAGCTGGTTGTATTTTGCTATTCTGTCTGTCCTTGACGCAGAGCCACTCTTTATCTGTCCTGTATTACATGCAACAGATAAATCGGCTATTGTTGTATCCTCTGTCTCTCCTGACCTGTGCGATATAATGGTTGTATACCCTGCCCTTTTAGCCATCTCTATAGCCTGAAGTGTCTCAGTCAGAGTCCCTATCTGATTGAGTTTAATAAGCACCGAGTTTGCAATCCCCTCATCTATTCCCCTTTTTATAATCTTTGTGTTTGTAACAAAGACATCATCACCGACGAGCTGTATCTTATCCCCCATTGTTCTTGTAAGCAATTTCCATCCATCCCAGTCATCCTCTGACATACCATCCTCTATTGAGACTACAGGGTATCTCTTTACCAGATCAGCGTAAAAGTTGATCATCTCTTCTGATGACCATTTTTGTTTTTTCTCACCCTTAAGAATATACGACCCCTCAGCAAAGAGTTCACTCGCTGCTACATCGAGGGCTATAAAGACATCTTCTGATGGAATATATTTCGTTTTCTCTATAGCCTCTATTATCAAAATTATAGCCTCTTCGTTTGATGTGAGATTGGGTGCAAAGCCTCCTTCATCACCGACCGATGTACTGTAGCCTTTTCTCCTGAGAATATCTTTTAGGCTATGAAATATCTCTGAACCCATTCTTATCGCCTCAGATACAGAAGATGCACCTACTGGAACAACCATGAACTCCTGAATGTCTACATTATTATCAGCATGGGCTCCCCCATTAATTATATTCATCATTGGAACAGGCATCACATTAGCCCCTGGTCCTCCGATATACCTGTATAATGGAAGTGCCAGTTCATCGGCAGCAGCCTTTGCAACAGCAAGAGACACTGCAAGTATGGCATTTGCTCCAAGTTGCCCTTTATTCTCTGTGCCATCTATTTCTATAAGAAGGTTATCTATCATAGCCTGTTCAAGTGCATCAGTCCCAAGCATCTTTGGCGCTATCTCTTCATAGATATTCCTTATAGCATTCCTCACACCCTTTCCATGATACCTGCTGCCACCATCCCTTAGTTCAAGTGCTTCCCTTTCTCCTGTTGAGGCGCCAGATGGAACAGCTGCACGTCCAAAGGCACCACTTTCAAGGAGTATATCCACCTCTACTGTGGGATTCCCTCTCGAATCCAGTATCTCCCTGGCTATTACCTCCACAATCTCGCTCACGGCTTACCCTCCCATAATGAATCTTTTCCCAGCGTTCAGGAGCACTTCCAATCTATTTTCGTCGCCAGCCTCTGCATAAATCCTCACAACAGGTTCTGTGCCAGAAGTCCTTATCAGTATCCAGCTATTGTCTTCGAGTATGTATTTTATACCATCTATTTTAACCACTTCCCGCACCCTGAGTCCATCGAAAAAAGGTGGAACATCTTTGAGTCTTTCTTCGAGGGTGTTTTTCATACCCTCTGTAAGGGTAATGTTAATCCTTTTGGTAACTATCTTGCCAATCTTCCTGTATAAATCATTTAGTATCTGGCTAATCGTTTTGCCTTCAATAGCCACCATCTCTGCCACGAGGAGACATGCAAGGATACCATCTTTCTCAGGGATATGTCCTTTAATACTAAGACCAGCACTTTCTTCTCCTCCTATGATTAATTTATCTTTTGAGATAAGGTCACCTATATATTTAAATCCTACAGGTGTCTCATGGACATATCTACCGTGATATCTCGCAACAGAATCGACCAGATGTGTCGTAGCAACTGTCCTTGCAACATCCCCTTTCCATCCCCGCTCTCTGACAAAATAATCCATCAGCAGGGCAATGATATAATTTGGTTCTATAAATATTCCGTCTTTATCTATTATCCCGAATCTATCAGCATCGCCATCGGTAGCAAGTCCAAGATCATAATCTCCTTTTTTGACAAATCCTCTCAATTCTGAGAGGTTTTTTTCTGATGGATCAGGAGTCATACCTCCGAAATAGGGGTCTCTATAGCCATGTAACACAGATATCTCACATCCATTTTCCCTGAGGATTGTATCAAGATAATCCCTCGCTGTTCCATAAAGTAAATCAACAGCAATCTTGAGCTTCGACTTTTTTATTGCACTGAGGTCGATCTTTTCCTTTAAATCTGTTAGATAAGGCATGCGCATATCTATATTTTCTAAAAGACCTCTATTCCGTGCCTCATGTAACGGAAGTGTGGCGATGTTATTTATCGAAATTGTATTAATCCTTTCCTCTATATAGCCTGTTACCTCAGGGAGTGCAGGACCACCCCAATCAGGTGAAAATTTGATACCACCGTATTCCGGAGGATTATGGCTTGCAGTGAAATTAATAGCACCTGCTGTCTTTCTCCTTAATATCTCATATGAAAGAACAGGGGTAGGGACATCCCTGAGAGAAAAATATCCCTTGATACCATTACCGGCAATTATGCTGGATGCCTCCTCAGCAAACTTCTCTGAGAGAAAACGGGTATCGTATCCTACAATAACACCTTTTTCTTTTAATCTCTTTGAATCTATATAATCTGCAATAGACTGAACAACTAACCTTACATTAGCAAATGTAAATTCATCGGCTATCTTTGCCCTCCACCCTGATGTACCAAACTTAATCCTGCTCATATTCATCAGTATTATAGTCTTACATCCCCTGGTTTATAAACAGATATTCCTTCGATCTTCGAGAACACCTTGTCATTTGTTGCTAATGCTTTAATGCCTTCCTCTTGCATGCTGGCAACGATAAGTGAATCATTAATCATCAGTCCATATCCTGCTCTAAATGTCTGACTTTTAAGGATTGCCTCAAAGGAAATAGTTTTAACTGCTATGCCCATCTCAACAATCCTTTGAGTATTTATAGAATATTCATTCAGTTGTTTAATCTTTTCAGGAGTTTTTTTGAGTTTTTTGACTACATTCGGGGGTCTTACCAACTTTTTTCTGACAGCTTCGATCATCATTAAACGGTGAAGTACCTCTAAAAGGACATTTACAGAGGTTACACCATTTAAATCACCTTGTTCACATCTATTCAGAAAGGCATTACTTTCGTTAGATACACCAGTAAAATGGTAAATGAATATATTAGAATCAATAAAAACCTCTGATCCTGACTCAATACTATCCAGTCTCATACACGCCTTCTTCTTTCATTACAGCCTTAAGGACTGTTTTTGAAACACTCATTGCCCCATATGTACTTTGAGATATATCCTTTTTCCTTTCCACTTTTTTTCTGTCAATTGTAAGCAGATACATCTTGAGGGCATCTTCCAATATCTTGCTAAGAGATTGCTCTTGAGAAAGAGCAACCTGTTTAGCTTTAAACACTAACTCTTCATCTAAGATAGTTCCAAGTTTTTTTTTCATAGAATATCACCTCTTTCTCTGTTCGAAATATAGCAGGTTAAGATAAGATTGTCAAGAAATATAGATTTTTTTCTTGAATTCTTACATATGGAAAACTATTGATAGGATACATGGTAGCTAATGTGGAGGGAGATTAAGGGAGAGATTTGGGGATGCAGGACTAAAGTCCTGCCCTACTATAATCTGAACTTTATGGCATACCATAATGCCTTAATGCCGTCTTTCCATCCTATCTTCTTGCCTTCATTATAAGTCCTTCCGTAATAACTTATCCCCGTTTCGTATATTCTCCACAGTTTGGTCTTCGCAGTCTTTACAGTAAATTCGACCTCAAATCCAAAATCATCACAGGTCAACTCTATCCTATCGAGAACCTTCCTTCTAAAGACCTTGTAGCAGGTCTCAACATCTGTAAGCATAGTATCGTAGAGCATATTAATAAGTGTGGATATAATCCTGTTTCCTATATAATGATGATAATACATGACCCTGTGGGGATTTCCGTAGAAGCGTGAGCCAAAGACTACATCGGCTTTGTCCTCAAGTATAAGTTTAATCATAGGGATTAAATCAAGGGGGTCGTATTCGAGGTCTGCATCCTGAATTGCTACTATATCCCCTGTTAAATGCTTGAATCCTGTCCTGAGTGCAGCCCCCTTCCCCATATTTTTATCGTGGAAAATAACCTTGAACGCAGGTCGGTTCGGCAAGATCATGACAGGATTGTTAAATTTTTTAAGTATCTCCCTTGAACCATCAGTAGAGAAGTCATCAACAACTACCACCTCTTTCTCAAGGTTCCATTCAGGTGGAAACTCAAGGCGTTGAACCCTATTGAGCATTTCCTCTACATAGTTTTTTTCATTATATACCGGGACAACTATCGAAAGTTTCATGCGACCTCCTTAAATACAGTACAACACTCAAACCAATCAAGAACCAGAAAAGCATTGCAGAGTCATCCACATAAAAGTCATCAAACATATTTCTCATGAAAAAACCGATAACCATTACAAATGTAGATAAGCCAAAATATGTCTTAAATCGGCTCGACAAGCTCCCCTGAACTTGATTCAGAGCAGGTCTATCTTTTCCTTCGGATTGAGCCTCAGGACGAAACCCTAATGAGTCTCTTGCAAGCCTCCAGTTAATCTTTAACACCCTGAATATCAGCCAGAGAAAGGCAATTAACCCTAAAACTCCAAGTTGAATCGCAATATCAAGAAAGGTATTATGCGTATGCCACATATGACCGTATTTCTTTCGAAACTGAGGGTATTTTTTATAAAAACTCATCCTGCCAAAGCCTGTACCTTTCAAAGGGTCTTCCGTTATTTTTTTAATCGTAAATTTCCATACATCAAGCCTTGCAGTCAAGGGGGTATGAACTTTATCTTCACTTTTAGCAAACATATTGGTTATTTCACCACGAAAAAAGCTCTTATCGGTTATCAATGAAACTACTACAATTATAGACATTATAAGGATCAGATAGCCTAATTTCTTTTTTTTAAAAAATAATATGGTCATTACTAAAATAATGGCTATCTCAACCAACACGGCAATCAATGCCCCCCTGTTGTGTGTTATATAAATAGAGAATATATTAAAAAGTAAGAGGATTAAAAGTAGTAGTTTTAAGATTCCTTTCTCCATATAGTAATAAGCAAAAAATAAGAAAGGAAAGATAGTAATCAGATAAGTAGAATATGTCCCTCCACCTGAGTGTAATGATTTTGCCATGTATATAGGATTAGGTGGGTTGATAAGAATACCACCGTGGTAGTAAAATTCAACAATGCCGTATATTACCATAATTACATTTGCACCAAAGAAAACAGCAATGATTTTTTTTATCCTTTCTTCGTCAAAGTCAATGTTAACAATCAGATAAAAGAGTAAAAAATATTTAAGCGCCTCTCCTCTGAACTCTCTAAGGGAATATTCAAAATCAACAGCAGTAAAAAGTGAAATAACGCTGAACAACAAAAATAATATTATGGGAATATCCAGAGGCGTCTTCTTTAACTCCAGAGATTTTGTTAAGACCATCTTATAGCATAATAATAACAGTGGAAGGAATAGTGTTATAGACCTGATAGTCGTCGTATGCGCAACAGGAAGCACAACTATCAAAATCATTAAACATAGAAGAATAATGTTATCTATAAGATTAATTGTGTTGATTTTTTCCATTTATTATTAAACCTTATCTTAATCTAACTGTCTGATTCTTAAAAATCTACTATTTGAATGTAAGGATGCAGCTTATACTGATTTATATCACAATTGATGTGGTTGGGGGTATATCAGTGCTGAAGTGACCATTTCCAGATAGGAAATACTTTTATATTAATTCCATTTTCACTTACATCCTTTTCCCCATCATAGGTAAGTATCATACCTTCATTTGTACCAAGCCATCTGCACGCTTCGATCAATCCACCTATCTCTCTTTCGCTATTTTCTTGATTTAGTTCAAAACTTACCTGTATTGGAAATAATTTATTGTTCTCGGTTTTTGCTATAAAATCACATTCTTTCTTCTCTTCAAAGTAAAAAACCTCATAGCCTCTTCTCCTCATCTCTAAAAATACTATATTCTCTAACAATCTCCCTGCATCAGCAGAGGTTATCCTCCTGCATAATCCAGTATCTACAAGATAGACTTTTGCAGGATTTCTCATCCTTTTATAGACCGATTCAGCGAACTTTCTTACCTCAAAGACAAGCATGCTCTGGAGAAAATGCTTATAGTATCTGAAAAGTAAATCCTTTGAAAAGGGAAATCTATCCTTATACTGCTTATAAAATGAGGTCAAGGAAAATTTCAGGGAAAATGAAGAGAAGAGTTTATCTGTAAGGTTTTCTAAAAGTGGTATATTTGTTATATTGTATCTCTCAACCAGATCCCTGAAATACATTGCACTAAAATATTCCTTTATAAGTTTTGTTTTTTCAATCTCCAATTCAAGGAAAGAGACCTCAGGGAATCCTCCCCATTTCATATATTCAGAAAAGTATTTCTTAACAAGTGCCTTTTTTGAGCCATATATAAGACCCTTATCACTTAAATCTATATCTTTAGCATGCAAATATTCTCTGAATGAAAACGGCAATACCTCTATACTCCATGCTCTTCCTCTCAATTCTGTATGTATCTCAGAGGGCATCATTTTGGAGGAAGAACCACTTACATACACCCTTATATTTTCACGCTCTACTGCCCTTCTGCAAAACCTCTCCCACCCTTCTATGTTCTGAACCTCATCCAGTAAAAACACAAGGTCTTTTCCTATAAGATGTGGCCTTAGTTCTAACATTACATCTTTCAAACTTTCAAAGTCCTTGAGTTCAAACCCAAGCAGACGCTCGTCTTCAAAATCTATATATAATGAATAATCTCTATATTTTTTAAACAGCGCATATAAAATAAATGTCTTGCCACTTCTTCTTACCCCATAAAATACTACTGTCTTATTAAGAATTTCAGGAAAAAAGATTCCTTCTCTATCAACGATCTTTCCTATTTGTTTAAGAATAAATTCCTCATTTGATACGATTATCTCCTCAAGGATACGCCTGCCTATCATATTTTTGTCCTTTTGACAAGGACAATTTAGATGATTTTTAGATCTTTGTCAAGGATAATTTTGACCTGCCCATTTTGTAGACGTGTTATGAAAAGTATAAGCCAAATTCTTTAGCTATAAATTTATCTAAAAAACTTCATTACCTCATATTTCAGGCGTTTACAAGGCATCTGTGCCTCTGTTTTAGTAAGACCAATGTCTTTCACAGGTTTTAGATTATTAAAATAATCAGAATACGGCAGCCCATTTACTACTGGCTGATTCTTCGCCATCTTTACAATGGAGATATCAGAAATTATCTCTTCAACACCTGCCCATTCATTACGACTATTCACAAATATATTTCTATGAGCTGGATCAAAGACAATCCACTTTCCTTTGTGTTTCACAAAGGCAATCCCTAACCTTTCCTTTCTATTTTTGGGCGAAATAAATCTCATAAAGGCAGGTATGTCCGCATACGCACAGAGGGTTGCAAACACATCCGCTATCTGATCGCTATCTCCGTAACCCCTAATAATAACATGCGCTACATGGTCATCTACAACTGGCATATTAGGTGGATGGAGCCTTGTATTGTCTATTGTCCATTTATAGATAGCCATGATTTTATCTTTATCATCCATATCTGGTTTAAGAATCTCGCCAATAATTTCTTTATATTGCAGGTCTCTTGAAACAAAGTGAACCAACTTGTTAAACAAAGGTATCTTCTTCTCATGAACATAGTAGTTTATTCCAACCTTGTAGCTAACCTCTAAGTAAAAAAAAATGGCAAAGAGGATAGCGACTATCAGAAAAAAAGAAAAGAAGAACCAGAAACCAGTCTTATACGATAATATCCTCTTTGCCACTAATTTCTTTCGATAGATTCTTTCTTCTAAAAAGGATTTTTACAGCAATACTATTATCCCTGATTATACTCCAATCAACATTGGACACAAGAAACACCACCACAAGAAATAAAAATACTAATTTCGCTATCAGAGTAAATATATCCAACTGATTTTTGAATAATAGATTCATTACAATGTTTGTTAAGATAGCTGTTATTAAAATAATTAGTACTATTTTAATTGGTTTACTCGAAAAATATCTGATTATTTTCTTAAGAAGTGTATAAAAAATACTGTTTTCCAATGCAATTGGAATCTTATTATTTATTACTCTAACAATTTTTAGCGATATACTATTATCAAACCATTCTCTTTTCATTTTAGTTAAGTTATTTTATCTTTTTAATGCCAACCACTAAACCATTTATAGTATATTTATCTGTTTTAAGGTCAATGCTATTACCTACTCCAACTTCTCTATCCATATAATAAAACCTACCATCACTCCTAAAAGCATATAACTCCAGTAGCATCGTAATATTCCTTATCTCAGAATCTATAAGTTCAAAGTATTTTCCATCACGCAATAAAATATCTGTACGTGGTTCGTTGCTGATTATAGATTTAACTCGTCCTATTACAACATCATTCAAATTAAGTATATTATCTCCTGGCATTATTAACCGGCCTATATCTTGATTTATCTCTCTAATTTTTATCTTTAAATTAAACACATTTCTTTGAGTATCAATTTTTATTCCTTCTTTTAAAACTGCTATCCTATTTTTAGAATTTTCTACAACAACATCATATATTGTTTCCATTTCACTACTTTTAAATTTACCCTTTATTGTATTTCTATCGGTATAAGTAATATGTCCTATTTCTCTTTTATAGCTTTTTTTATAGCCCGGTTTTGGAAAAACAGTTACGGTGGTCTTACTGTCAAAATGTTTGCCTTTTATCGTAAATGATACAAGTCCTTCCTCTATTTTATAATGTATCTTATCTATCTTAGGATCGTAAATAAATATCAAGTCGTAAGCGTAGTAAAACATTGGTGCAAAACTTAAAAATAATATAATCACCAAGAAATCTAATATATTAACCAATCCTAAAAAACGTCCCTTTTCATCTATCAAAGTCATACGATTATTTGCCTACCAACGAATTGTATATATCAAAATATTTTTCTATACCACTATCAAGCGAAAGGTATTGTTTAGCAGTTTTTCTGCATCTGTTTTTCAAATCATTTTCTCTCATTAAATCCTTTAAATCATTTACTGCCTTTATATATCTTTCTTCAGAAAACTCGTCAACTACTACCCCCACCCTGTTCTCTTTAACAATTTTCTCTGTATCACCCATGCCATAATTGATAATCACAGGTATGCCACATGCTAAAAACTCACCAAACTTTATAGGAGAAGAACCCAATCTCTTAAATGGTTTATCAAAAAAAATGCCTGCCTTAACAAGGGGAATAAACTTATGCACTTCTTCGTGAGGAAGTCTAACAAATGTAATAAACTCAGGCTCTATATTCTTTTTGTTTAATATCTTTTTGATAGGATTAAAGTCGCTCTGAGTAAGAAAAACAAAATGGGCATTTGGAATCTTAGTCTTCGCAGTCAAAAAGAAGTCAAGCATTTCTTCAACCATATACCATGGACTGATAGCACCAAGATAGAGAAAAGTAAACCCCCTTAGAAAGGACGGGGCTTTAACCCCGCCCTTTCTGCAAGGAATTAAAACTTTATTTACCCCGTTAGAAACTGATTTTCTAAGGGGGTCTATATCATCCCCACCATAAATGGCGGGGCTTTCTAATGGGGTAAACTTATCGGATAAATTGTGTGGTAGTGGTTTAAATCTATCTAAGTCTACACAACATGGAATGACAGTCATGCTCTTATTATCTCCACTTAAATATGGAAGGTTACGATTAATATGATAATGTGCTTCTGTAAGAACAACTATATGATCAGCAGACTTTAAGAATAATCTTTCAAACCATTTAACAAGTTTATATTTAAAATCGTTCTTTTTCCATATTTCTCCACTTGCATACTCATCTGCAAGAAAACCTCGCATATCAAAAATAAATTTAATTCTGAATAATTTCTTCAATGCATATGCAATAACAGAAGGCGTAGCACCTCTGGCATGAACAATCTTAATACCTTCTTTTAATACTAAAAAACTCGAGTAAATTAATCCAACAAAGAGATCAAATGCAGTCGCAATAAATGAAGGATTTTTATGATAAGTCAGATAATACCATTTGATACCAGCATCTCTCAGAGTATCATTCATCTTTTTAATTTCCTCTTTCTTTTTAAGATCACCCTTTTTCTCATATGTCAATAAAGTTATTTCAAAATCTTTTTTATACAAGCCATGAAGATATGGAATACCCTGTGATTTCAAGACAGGTTCCATAGCACCGTTATATGAGATAAAAAGTGTTCTTTTATTTATATCCATTGATGATACGGTCGTTTCTTTTAAAT
>JBFLZU010000053.1 GCA_040756155.1 Nitrospirota bacterium
TATAAGAGGGAGGAATTCAGACATCGTTCATTGATTGCTGGTGTTTCTGCAGGACAGATAACGGGATTCGGTTTAGATAGCTATCTCTTAGGGTTAAAGGCTGCAGCAGGGCTTATCTCGAGGTGAAAAAGACAGAGAAAGAGTTCTGCGTCGATAGACATCGTATACTGCTAAGCCGTCTTGAAGCACATGATATCGATGCATTCCTTATTACAAAGATAGAAAATGTAAGGTATCTATCAGGATTCGGTGGTTCATCTGCCTATATCATATTTTATAAAAACAAGCCCACACTGATAACCGATTTTCGCTACAAGATACAGGCAGAGGAAGAGGTATGTGGTCTTGATATTGTTATAAAAAAGGGCAGTGGAATAGATGTAGTGGTAGAAGTTATTAAAGATCTCAGTGGTATCAGGAGGATAGGTTTTGAATCCAGACACCTCGTATTTGAAGACTATATAAAATTAAAGGAGTCCCTTGAGGGTATATCGCTTATATCACTCCGCCATGCCATCGAGGGAATGAGAGCCATAAAAGACAAAGGAGAGATAGAAAAGATACGCACAGCGGTAAAAAGGGCTGAGGGGATTTATCCCGTAATTAAAGAGCTCGTTACCGAGGGAGCCGTGGAATCAGAGGTATCAGCAATGCTGGAATACGAAGTCAGAAAATCTGGTTCTCGCAGGATACCATTTGAGTTTATTGTTGCATCTGGTTTCAGGGGTGCATTACCCCATGCACCTTCATCAAGGAAGAAGATCAAAGAAGGTGATGCGGTTATATGTGACTGGGGTGCTGAGGCAGACGGATATTTCTCGGATATAACAAGAGCACTCTTCATTGGTAATACTGGAGATAAGATGCAGAATATATATGATATTGTCCTATATGCGCAACAAGAGACAATAAAGGCTATAAAGCCGGGTATATCCGTGTCCGAGCTTGATTCGGTCGCACGCAATATTATTACAGAAGCTAATCTTGGTGAATATTTTGGTCATGGCACTGGACACGGTATAGGACTTTCTGTGCATGAATCACCTATTATAAAACAGAGCACAGACTCAACACTCAACACTCAACACTCAACACTTCTTAAGGGTATGGTCTTTACGGTCGAGCCCGGTGTCTATGTGCCCGGCCTTGGAGGTGTAAGAATAGAAGATATGGTTCTTGTAACAGAAGATGGATGTGAGGTGTTGACAAGTCTGCCGAAATAGTGAGGATTAAGGATTAAGGATTAAGGATTAAGGATTCCAGTTATGCCGATTTCAACGAGTGAGTTCAGAAATGGCCTGAAGATAGAAGTTGATGGTGAGCCGTATATAATAGTTGAATTCTTGCATGTCAAGCCAGGCAAGGGTGGCGCCTTTGTCAGGACAAAACTTAAGAGTCTCAAGACAGGTAATGTAATTGACAGGACATTCAGATCAGGGGAAAAGGTTGATGAGCCAAACTTATCAGAAAAAGAGATGCAATATCTATATACCACAGAGAGAATTTATTACTTTATGGATACCGAGACCTTCGAGCAGGTATCCCTTACCGACGACCAGCTTGGTGAAAACAAAAAATTTATAAAAGATGGGATGACTATTAAGGTTCTGTTCCATAATGATACACCGATAGGCATTGACCTCCCACTTTTTGTAGAACTCAAGATAGTAGAGACCGATCCTGGGGTGAGAGGAAATACTGTAAGTGGAAGCTATAAACCAGCAAAACTTGAAACAGGTGCAGTAGTTAAGGTTCCATTACATCTTGAATCGGGTGATACAATAAGAGTAGATACAAGGACTTCCGAATACATAGAAAGGGTGAGATGAGATGAATCTTAAAGAATTGAAGGACCTCATTGAACTGCTTGGTGATACTGACATAGAAGAGATAGAGATTGAAAAATCAGGTTCTAAGATCAGAATAAAAAGGTGGATGCCAAATGTGGTGAGAGAAACGGCGAAGAAAGAACCAGAGATTGGGATAGAACTTCAGGGGGTTGGGATAAAACAGGAGGCGAAAGAAACATCAGTCGTAGAAAAGATTATAACCGTTAAATCCCCTATAGTGGGGACTTTTTACAGGGCATCTGCGCCGGATGCAAAGCCATATGTAGAAGAAGACGATACTGTCAGAAAAGGACAGATTCTATGCATTATAGAGGCGATGAAGCTTATGAATGAGATAGAATCTGAGTATGATGGAAAGGTTGTAAAGATATTAGTTGAGAATGGGCACCCTGTGGAGTATGGAGAGCCACTATTTTTAATAGAACCGATATAGAAAATTTAAAATGTAAAAATCAAAATGCAAAATTATGGAATGCTGAATTTTAAATTTCAAATTCGCCTTTTTAATTTTGAATTTCTAAGTGTTGTCTTCAATAAACACTAAAGAAATAGACCGAAGAGCCATAAATGTTCAAGAAAATACTAATTGCCAACAGGGGTGAGATAGCCCTCCGGATAATAAGGACATGCAAGGAAATGGGCATAAGGACTGTTGTTATACACTCCGATGTAGATAGGAACTCCCTCCATGTACGGTTTGCAGATGAAAGTGTTTGTGTGGGTCCTGCGGATAGTGACGCAAGCTACAGAAATATTCCTGGTATTCTTAGCGCTGCTGAGATAACTGATTCTGAGGCAATTCACCCTGGCTATGGCTTTCTCTCAGAGAATTCAAACTTTGCTGAGGTCTGCGACTCTGCAGGTATAAAGTTTATAGGACCAACACCTGACAACATAAAAATAGCAGGAGATAAGGCAAAGGCAAGGGAGGTAATGAGAAAGGCGGGGATTCCTGTGATTCCTGGAAGCGATGGTCCACTACACTCAGATAAGGTTGCACTCAAAGTTGCAAGGAAGGTAGGTTATCCTGTGGTTATCAAGGCATCAGCAGGTGGTGGTGGGAGAGGCATGAGAATTGCATATAAAGAAGAAGAGTTCCAGCATGCATTTGCAATTGCACAGAGAGAGGCGATAGCAGCCTTCGGGAATGACGAGATCTATATAGAAAAGTATATCTCTGAACCGAGACATATAGAGGTTCAGATACTCGCTGATGGGAGAAATAATATCGTTCATCTCGGCGAAAGAGAATGTTCGATACAGAGAAGACACCAGAAACTTGTCGAAGAAGCCCCCTCTTCTTTTGTGAGTGAGAAACTCAGGAGAAAACTTGGTGAGGCAGCAGTGAAGGCATCAAAGGCAATTGGATACAGAAACACAGGGACTATAGAGTTTATCGTGGATAAAAATGGTAAGTTTTATTTCATGGAGATGAATACAAGGATACAGGTTGAACATCCCGTCACGGAGATGGTTACGGGCATAGATATCGTAAAGGAACAAATAAAGATAGCAGTTGGTATCCCACTATCATTCAGGCAATCAGACATAACAGTTAAGGGACATAGTATAGAGTGTCGTATAAATGCTGAAGATTCAACAAATTTTATGCCATCTTCAGGTAGGATTACGGCGTGTAATATTCCAGGTGGTATGGGTGTAAGGGTTGATACTGCGATTTACAATAACTACAAGATACTCCCATATTATGACTCATTAATAGCAAAACTTATTGTCCATGCCGATAATCGCCAGGATGCAATCTTGAGGATGATGCGGGCACTGGATGAGTTTATCATTGAAGGTATAAATACAACAATTCCTCTCCACAAGAAGATACTGAGGGATCAGGACTTCCAGAAAGGCAAATTCTCAACCAATTTCCTTGATAAATTTAAATGAAACCGTCACCCCCTACCCGCAATTCATCACCCATAAAAGGTCTATATATTATAACTGATGCCAGATTCGGGCTCGGTCACATAGAGATGGCAGAAAGGGTGTTGAGGGCAGGAGTCAGGATTATTCAGTTTAGGGAAAAGGATCTGTGCAGGAAGGAGATGTTTGAGACTGTCCTGATGCTGAGGAATGTTTCACGCATTTATAAAGCCATCCTTATAATCAATGACCATGTTGATATAGCGGCTGCTGTGGATGCAGATGGTGTGCATCTCGGACAGGATGACCTTTCAATAGATGTATCACGGAGAATACTCGGTTCAGATAAAATTATAGGTATATCTACACATAACCTCGCTGAGGCATTAGAGGCTCAAAGGGCAGGAGCGGATTATATTGGGCTTGGAGCAATGTTTCCGAGTGATACAAAGAAAGAGGCGAAGGTCTGTGGGATAGAGATGCTGAGGACAATTAGACCACATATTACTATTCCAATCGTTGCCATTGGTGGTATAACCCCTGAGAATGTTACAGAAATAGTTAAGGCAGGTGCAGATGCGGTTGCAGTCGCATCTGCAGTGAGCCTGCCAAAAAACTCTCTGGAAAATACCATCCATATTTTTATGGAAGCCTTTTCTACTCCTCGATAACTTTTAATTTGATATTTTTAGCATTTTCTCACAATTTCTGCATCAAATTCGGGAAAGTCTCCCAAAAATTGCTTGACAAACAAAATTTAGTATGATATAAACTTCAAAACTTTATAGTTTCGAAACAAATAAACTATGAAACCATTAAAGTGTGAACCCCGCACCACGCCTTTACAGGTGTGGCTTCAGGGTTATTACCCTTCGGGATCAATGACCATTCCTCCACGAGTTTACACCCGTGCCCCGACACCAAAAGTTTTTGGTGCGGGGCGTGGCTTCCTTGTGGTGCGGGGTGAAATAGATAATTGAGATGGAAAGAGAAAAGAAAGAGATGGATAAAAAATTATATGAGCTCCATGCAGAGATATGCAAGATATTCGCAAACCCTAAAAGACTTGAGATACTTAATGCACTTAGAGAAGGAGAGCTTACAGTAAGTGATCTTGTTGAGATACTCGGCACATCGAAGGCAAATGTATCCCAGCATCTTGCTTTACTCAGAGGGAAAGGGATTCTCAGGACAAGGCGTGAAGGTCTCAACATCTACTATAGCGTCGCAAATCCGAAGGTTATCCAGGCATGTATCCTTATGCGTGAGGTTCTGATTGAGCAACTTAATGAAGGTCACAGGCTTGCTAAACATCTTGCAGCGAATGTCAGTGATTAGTGTAAGTTAGTTGAAACCTTTTTAAAATCTCTTTTTTGGAGGTTCCTTATGCGAAAATTATCTCTTGTTGAATTCTCTGTTAAACATCCAAGGTTAATCGTATTACTATCGATAATCTTCACCTTTACCTTCATGACACAGTTTCCAAAGATGAAGATAGATACAAATCCCAAACACATGCTTCCTAAGACATCGGATGTGAGGATGTGGAATGATGAGGTTGACAGAATATTTGGCCTTTATGAAGACATGATAGTCCTTGGGATAGTTAATGAAAAGGGCATCCTGAATAAAGATACCCTCGGAAAGATTCAAAGAATAACAGATGAAATCCTGAAAATCAAGGGTGTTGCATCGAGGGATGTTAATAGTTTTCCAACTATTACCAATGTCACAGCAGAGGCAGGAATTTTAAAAGTAGCTCCTCTTATGACAGATGTTCCAAAAACTGGTGAAGAGATGGAGAGATTGAAAAAGATGCTCTTTGAAAATCCACTTTTTATAAACCGCATCATATCAAAGGATGGAAAGACTACTGCTATCTATGTGCCCCTTGAGAAGGGCGCTAATGGTAAAGAAATAGCAGACCGGATAAGGGAGATTGTTAAGAAAGAAAAGGGCGATGAAAAATACTATATCGCAGGCGACCCTGTAGCCAGAGACACCTTTGGGGCTGATATGTTTAAACTTATGGCTATTTTCTCTCCGATAGCAGGCATGATAATGTTTATCGCTATTTATCTTATGTTCAGAAACCTTTCTCTATCTATCTCCATGATGATGGTTGCGATGATAAGTATTATCTGGTCTATGGGATTACTTATAGGGATTGGTTTCCCTATTCACATAATGAGCTCTATGAGTCCTGTGTTTTTAATGGCCATAGCCACTGATAGTATTCATATCTTTAATGAGTATTATTTTCGATACCGTGAAAGGAAAGATAAAAGGGTTGCAATCCTTGAGACCATGAATGCAGTTGGGCGTCCCGTCCGTTATACAGCGCTCGCCACAGCAGCAGGCTTTGCTGTGCTTATGTTAATGCACATAATTCCAGTTAAGGTCTTTGGAGGTCTTGTGGCATTTGGAACAATAGTTTTAAGGCTTTTAAGCTTCAGCTTCATCCCTGCAATCCTCACATTTATAAAAGAGGAAAAGATAGAAAAGGCATCAGAGAGGGAGGATATCGGAGTGAGCAGGACAGCACGACTGCTTAGAGGTCTCGGTAGTTTTGGTGCCCATAAGCCAAAGGCAACTGTCTTTGTCGGTCTCATACTCCTTATTGTCGCAGTCATCGGGACAACAAAGATAGTTGTTAATAATAACATGGTTAAGTGGTTTAAGCCTGCAAGTGAGGTAAGAACAGCAGACAGGGTGATGAATGCTGCACTCGGTGGAACATCTCTCGGCTATGTCGTGAGTATCTCGAAAGAAGAAGACTTTATAAAGACCCCTGAGGCAATGCGATATATCGAAGGACTTCAGAGACATCTTGAAAAACTCTCTGTGGTTGGTAAGACCACATCTGTTGTGGATTATGTAAAGAGAATAAATCGCGTTCTTCATAATGACGACCCTGAATACGATGTAGTACCGGAGACAAAGGAGACAATAGGACAATATCTCTTTTTATTCAGCATGTCTGCAAAACCATCTGATCTGGATAATGTTGTGGACTATCCGTTTCAGAAGGCGAATATATGGGTACAGCTAAAGACATGGGATGCACAGGCAATGAGGGATGTAATAAAGGCAGTGGATGAATACAAAAAGGCTCATCCCACTCCTATGGAATTCAAGCCATCAGGCATTGCCTATTTCAATCTCGTATGGAACGATGAAGTGCTCTGGGATATGGTAAGGGGCTTTATAATTGCCTTGATAGCTGTTTTCGTTATCCTCGCCTTTAATTTCCGCTCCCTTAAATGGGCAATAGTTGGATACATTCCCCTCCTTTTTACGGTACTCCTTATATATGGAGTAGTGGGTTACATCGGCAAGGATTTTGACATGCCAATATCTGTGCTTTCCTGCCTTTCACTCGGTATGGCTGTTGACTTTGCTATTCATTTTATAAGCAGGTTTAAACAGAGATTAGTCGAAAGTCAGGAGTCAGGAGTCGGGAGTCAAGAAAAAGAAAAACTCTCGACTCTCGACTCTCGACTATTGACTGATTCGTTATTGTGGACCGCTGCGAGGCCCGGCAAAGGGATAATGCGTAATGCAGTACTCTTTGCGGCTGCATTCTCTGTAATGCTGTTTGCATCATTAACACCGTATATCACTGTAGGTGCATTTATTGTGAGTATGATGATGCTGAGTGCTTTAATGACAATAATCTATTTGCCAGCTCTGATAACATTGATGCAGGGCTGGCTATTTAAGATGGGGAAGAAATGAGCAAAAAGGTTCTCATAATTTGTATGGTATTTGTTGGAGTAGTTCTTGGTGCCTATTTTTATGTAAAAGAGGTGATGTTCAAATCCCCAGAGAATTGTAATGTCTGCCATTTCATGACCCCCTTTTATAAGAAGTGGGAGACATCAACCCATAACAGGGTTGATTGCCTTAAGTGTCATGTTTATACGCCTCTCAATGCGGTCTCAGGCCAGCTAAGACTTTGGGCAGGGACATACAATCCGAGGCCCAGGACTACTGTTCTCGATAAGAATTGCCTCCAGTCAGGCTGCCATGACAGGCGACTGATCGAATCAAAGGCCATATCTACAAAGAGGGGCATAAACTTCGACCATATGCCACATTTTACAGAGATAAAAAGAGGTATAAAGCTCCATTGTAGAAGCTGCCATTCAGACATAGTTCAGGGGGAACATGTGAAGATTTCGATGGATGTATGTTTTCTCTGCCACTTTAAAGGAGTCTCCCCTGGTCAGGCGGTTACAGGATGTCCTTCATGCCATACAGCTCCGAAGCAGCCCATAGTGGTGAAGGGTAAGACCTTTTCCCATGATGAGGCAATGAAGGCAGGATATAAATGCAACCAATGCCATACAGAAGTAACAAGGGGTAAGGGCATCGTCCCCAAGGAGAAGTGTTATTTTTGCCATGTAGAGAAGACTGAGATGTACGAGGACGTTAGATTCATGCATTTAAACCATGTCACAAAGAATCAGCTTGACTGCCTCTGGTGTCACCCAAGGATAGAACACGGGAAAATAAGAATCGCTGAGAAGTTCCCACCAAAAAATAAGGAGGTAAGGTAAATATGGTAAGAGTCAAAAAAGTTCTGGTTATACTTCTTGTTTCTACCTTTTTCCTGCCTCTGACCTCTTGTGTAGAAAGACAGTCAGACCCAGAGAAATTGGAGCAATTGATAAAGAAGATTAATGAACGACAGTCTAATAATATCAAGAGATTTGAGAAGAAAGTCGAGGCTTACTTCTTTGAGACTCAAAGTCCTGGGGTAATTAAGAGTTTGATTAAAGAGTTTCCTCCAGGAGAGGTAGTTGCGATACTTGTCTTATCAAATCTGTCAAAATGGCAGGTCAAGGAGATTGCGAAAATGAGGAAAACACAGATGAGCTGGCGAGATATAGCAGGGCAGATAGGTGCAAAACTCAAAAATGTGATTAAGGAAGTGAAGGACTTTCGACTTGCCATAGGCTGAGAGTAGATTAAAACAGGGGCGTGACCCCTGAATGATTAAAAGTTTAAGAGTTTAATATTTCTGTCATTCCCCGACTTGATCGGGGAATCCAGAACTTCATGGATGCCCGATTAAGAACTTCGGGCATGACGGAAAGAGAGTCCGGGAATGACGCATAATAGTACGTGTACCGTTACTAATGACCGTATTAGTAAAGGAATTTAAGGAGGAGGTAATGAGGAAGCTTAAAATGTGTTTGATTTTATCAGTTGTCATTATTTTCATGGCATTGCCAGCATTTGCACAGGATGACACGGCTAAAAAAATGTCTGATGTGCTAATGAAAGGTATGGCAGAAGGTCACTGGCAGGTGACTGCAGATGAAATCTATATGTGGATAAAGACAAAAAAGGCGGATTTCCTTGTTGTAGATGTCAGACCGAGATTGGAGGAGTACAAGGAAGGACATATTCCGGGGGCGATATACATACCTTATAATGAGATACTAAAACCAGAAAACCTTAAAAAACTCCCAAAAGACAAAAAGATAGTCCTTATCTGTGCTACAGGGCAGCTCCAGAATCTGCCGATAGTGCCTTTGAGGGTGCTCGGCTATGACGCCTACACAATGGCATTCGGCTATTCTGCATGGATTAAGGGTTACGGCGGAGGAGAGGCAATGAAAAGAGTAATAAACAAAGCAGCAACAAAAAATTACCCCATAAAGAAATGAGGAATCCCATATGAGAAATATTCTAACAAAACCATGGTCGTTTGTATGGGGCGGTTTTCTTGTCGGACTTGCAGAGGTGTTATATTTTCTCAAGTATGAGACACCCATACCGATAACAACAGGGCTTGCAAAGATGTTTGGCACTATCGAAGAAAATATCACTAAGACGGATTTGATTACAAGGGTCTACAGCGCTGATATCCACTGGGTCGTAGTTGGAATAATATTTGGAGCGTGTCTTGTGACATTGCTGGAGCGGGAAAGAAAGACATGGGTGAGATACCCATTGCGTACTGTGATTCTTGCCTTTGCTGGTGGGGCAATCTTTGGCTTTGGCACAAGGATTGCTCAGGGATGCACAACATGGCATTATCTTGGGGGAATCCCTGCCATGAGCCTCACATCTATAGTTGTTGCAATCGTAAGCATTCCCTTTGCATATCTCGCCTTTATGGTAATGGCAAAGTTGAATGTAGGAGGATTCATGAAACATCAGGAAGTAAAGACTACTGTCCTGAGATGTGTCGAACTTGAATACCAGATTGATACCCTGGGTTATGACCCTGAACACAAACCATATAAAGAACCCATTAGGCTTATCTTCACCAGTTTTTTCCTCCTATTGGTAGTATCAGTAGCCTGGACAACATTTAAAGGCGAATCACCAAATAGCATTGGTGAGCTGCCATTGGGTGGAATTCTGATTAAGGGGCTTGCTGGATTTCTTATGGGCTTTGGTATTGCTAAATCAGGATTTGGGACGGAATGTGCTGTAATGGCACCAAAGTCCCTCCTTTTTAAGCCAAAACATTTTGAGGCTATGAAGATAGCTAAGATAACCCAAACCATGTTTACAGGACTGATGCCCTTTGCTGGGCTTCTCGTTGCAATACTTATGCTTAATCTTACAATTCTGTTTACATGGATAGTTTTAGGATGGGATGTGCCAGTAGTGGTAGAATCAGGCAGGTATAAATGGGGATTCCACTTAGGACATCTCGTAGGTGGACCTCTGCTTGGTATTGGAGCAGTTCTAATGATAGGCTGTGAGATAAGATCATACGCAAGGCTCGGAATGGCATATCTTACGGGGCTGGCAGCCTTGCCTGGCTTCATACTGGGATATCTGCCATATACTTTATACAAGGACGAATTAGATGCGATCTTCTTCTCAAGGGGAATCCTGAAGGAAAAGAATATGCTTGAGCTTCTACCGGATAATCCGTATATCCAGTACGGCTTTGCATTCCTTTATACTGCTATTCTTTTTGCTCTCCTTATATGGGCGATAAAGAAAGGTTCACAGATAGCACGGGTAACGCCGAAGGAGTATGTCACTAAGTCTACAGATGAAGTATTTTTAAAGGGGCTACATGAAGAAAACAAAAAAGTTTATAAAGGAAAACAGGGGGTGTAAGATGATAGAAAGAATTCTTAGAGGGATAGCAGGAGTTGTAGTCTTGTTAAGTTTAATTCTGGCACAGGTGCATTCTCCTACATGGCTTATACTCACTGCAATAATGGGACTGAATCTCTTTCAGTCAGCCTTTACGAACTGGTGACCGATGATGCCAATCCTCAGGGCGATGGGGATAGATAAGAAAAGTGAGAAATAAGAAGTAGAAAGTAAAAAGTTACAAAACACTGATGTCATTCCTGCGAAAGCAGGAATCCAGACGCCATCCCCGTGAAAGGAGGGAACTATACAAAGGAATTGGATTCCTGTTTCCACAGGAAACCCTGGATTCCGTGTCAAGCACGGAATGACAGATAAAAGAAAAAGAGGAGGTTTAAGATGAGAAGGTTTTTGGTCTTTTTAGTAATGATATTGCTTCCGCTTGAGGCATTTGCCATTACAGCAGACGAAGTCATGAAAAAATCACAGGCTTCCTTTCTTTATCATGGCAAGGATTTTAAGGCAAGAGTGATGATGAAGCTCATAAGCAAAGGTGGGGCGGAGAGGATAAGGGAACTTACCATGTTGAGAAAGAATTATGGCGATGTAGGTGGAAATCAGAAGTATTTCATATACTTCTTCCAGCCTGCTGATGTCAGAGATATGACATTTATGGTTTATAAGTATCCTGCGAAAGACGATGACAGATGGCTCTTTGTCCCTGCCATAAACATGGTGAGACGCATTGCTGCACAGGACAAGCGTTCAAGTTTCGTAGGCTCTGATTTCACTTATGAAGATGTCTCTGGAAGGGACATCGAGGATGATACACATGCCATTGTAAAGGAAGAAAAACTTGGAGGGAAAGATTGTTATGTAATAAAGAGCACTCCAAAGGCAGGAGATGTAGATTACAGTTACAAACTCTCATGGATCGATAAAGCCAACTCTCTACCACTGAAGGAAGAATATTATGATAGGAAAAGAGAACTTTACAAGGTCTTCACAGCAGATGAGATAAAGGATGTAAAAGGATTTCCAACAGTCACAAAAAGGACGATGAAGAACCTCCAGAGCGGGCACAGGACTGAGGTCACATTCAAAAAGACAGAGTATAACATCGGATTACCTGACGATGCATTCACAGAAAGGTATCTCAGAAAACCTGAAAGAAGATGGATTGATTAAGGATTAAGAATTAAGGATTAAGGATTAAGAGTGTTAATAGTGTTTTTCCCATTGATAGTGTTGTTCATTGTAGCTCCTGCATTTGCTGAAGATATCTCTCTACATGGTTTTGTTCAGGGAAATTACTCGGCAAGGGTTACAGGAGACCGTCCACCAGAAAGCAAAGGCGGAGACCTCGTATGGGCAGATGAGAGGATTCAGCTTAAGATAGATGGAGGTATAAAGGCATTCAGGTTTTTTACAAAGACAGACCTCATAGGTGAACATATTAATGAAAAGGCAGATGTTGAATTCAGAGAGGCGTATGTGGACTATGCCGTAAAGAACTGGGATGCGAGGCTCGGCAAGCAGATGTTCACATGGGGCGTTGGAGATCTGATATTTATAAACGATGTATTTCCAAAGGATTATGAAGCATTCTTCTCTGGAAGACCCATGGAGTATCTAAAGAGAGGCGTTGATGCGGTAAAGGTAGGTCTTTATCCGAAGGTTACATCTATAGAACTTGTTGCGATTCCATTTTTTAAGTCCAATAATTACCCTAAGTCAGAGCGTTTCATCATGTATGATTCAATGCCTAATGTTAAAGAAAGGAGCGAAAAAGAGCCGAACCCGAGGGTAAAGAATACAGAGTATGCTGTCAGGATATACAGAGATATCCTCGGAATGGATGCCGCATTATATGCCTACAGGGGATTTCATAGAAAGCCCGCAATGATGGTTGATAATCCTGATTCCCCCAAGTATATAACATATTTTTATCCGAGGCTCTCTGTGTATGGTTTCAGCCTTCAGGGGAGGATGCTCGAGGGTGTAGTAAGCCTCGAAGGAGGTTATTATGATTCAAAGGAAGACAGGGCAGGGAAGAACTCGATGATACCAAATTCTCAGACAAGAGGACTCGTAGGATATAACAGGCAACTCTGGGAAGACTTTACGATTGGTATTCAATATTACAGCGAATATATGCATAGATATACAGAATACAAAAACTCGCTATCCCCAGGTTCTCCGAGAGATAAGAGATTAAAACAGCTGACAACTCTCAGGCTCACACAGCTTCTTAAATACCAGACGATAAAACTTTCGCTCTTTACATTTTATAGCCCCTCTGATAAGGATTATATGATTAACCCTGAATTTAAATACAGCCTCTCTGACCATGTATGGTTTGCAATCGGTGGAAATGTTTTCGGTGGAGGCAAACCTCATACAGAGTTCGGTCAACTCAACAAGGATGATAACATCTATACCGTCGTAAGATATGAATTTTAACTTTATTTCATGTTAATTTCATGTTAAAATGTGCGTGACGGAGGAGAAAGGTGAGAGTAGGTAAGATACTAACCCTTCTTATAATTCCTGCAATACTTTACACAAGTGAAGCCAAAGCTGTTCACACAGAGGATATTTCTGAACAGAAAAAGGCAACGGTCTATTTCAGTGCCATAACCCTTTACCATCCTATTGTAATGTATCAGAGATACCAGCCTCTCATGGACTATCTTACAAAAAATACACCATATAGGTTTGTGCTGAAACTCAGTCAGGACTACAGGGATATAATAAATTTTCTTAAAACCAACAAGGTGCAGGTTGCATTGCTCGGTGGTGTTACATATTCTATAGCAAAAAAGGAATTTGGTGTGATTCCAATCCTGAGACCTGTTGGTGCAGATGGTAAGCCTTTTTACAGATGTGTATTCATTACAAGAGCTGAAAACAAAGAGATTAACGCACTTTCAGACCTTAAAGGGAAATCTATTGCTTTTGCATCGAAACTATCAACCTCAGGGAACCTCGCACCCCTCTATCATCTTTATTTCAAAGGAGGTTTAAGACTTGAGGATTTTTCACGATATGTAAACTTGAAGTACCACGACTCTGTTGCAAGAGAAGTTTTGAGGGGAAACTTTGATGCAGGGGCTGTCATAGACTCTGTTGCAAACAGGTTTAAAGACAGAGGGCTAAAGATCATAGATATCTCTGACCCAATACCAGGACTGCCTATAGTTGTGCGGGCAGATGTATCACCTAAGATTATAGACGCCATAAAAAAAGCACTCCTCTCTTTAGATTACAACAATCCCAAACACCGCAAGATGATGGAGCAATGGGACGAAGAGTTCAGATACGGATTTGCTGAGGCAACAGACTATGATTATGAATCCATATGTAAAATGATGAACTATTTAAGTAAAAATGGTGTAAATATACAATGTTTAAAGAAGGGTATAAAGATACAATAAACAGTTCTGGCTACTAAACTGAACATATGGTTGAGAAACTCAAGAAGTGGATATTCAGCCTTCAGGGGAAGTTCATCCTTGTCGCATCTGTGTGTATTTTTATTTTTACTACGATAGGAATCTTCTTCATCCTCTCAAGAGAAGAGAAATTGTATAAGCAAGATATAATAAATCAGGGGAATGTTCTCGCCGAGATAAGCCGACTTATGTTGACAAATGTGATGGTATACAACGAACTTGGTATGATGGATGATCAGGATCTCATTGACTACCTTGACTATTTCATAATGAATTTAATTGAACGGGATAAGAGAGTAAGGTATGTAATGATTCTTGATAATAAGGGAGGGATTCTTGCTCATAGCGATATCTATGAGTATAGTAAGGTATATGTGGATGAATCGATATTGGGAGTTCTTACAAACCTTAAAACAGAGATAGCCTATAGAGGGTCACAGAAAGATCCGATTCTAAGAATAACAGCCCCCCTGAATATAGATACCAAGAATTGGGGTGTTATACGAATCGGACTTTCTATGAAAGAAGTCCATAAATCTGTGGATTCTCTGAAGAAGGAAATCACTACCATCGCCATTCTATTTTCTTTTCTCTCTCTCCTGATTATAAGTATCGGTGCAAAGGTTCTTTCAAAACCAGTGATAAGACTTTCGAGGATAATGGACGGCATAAAAACGCATGGAGACCTTGAGCAGAAATATCTCGAGCTTAAAGATAGACGGGATGAACTTGGCAAGC
>JBFLZU010000054.1 GCA_040756155.1 Nitrospirota bacterium
TCATCGCTTTAGTATTTATGCCTATCTCTGCTATGCAATTATTCAAAAGGTCCTTTGTATCTTCTCTGTCGAGTATAGAAAAGTTGCTTTTATAGCCGATTGCTGATGCATGTCTCCTGAGTATCAGGTTTGCGATATGGTGAAATGTCCCTCCCCAGAGCCTTCTTACATCAATCTTTATTAAGAGTTCTGCTCTGTGGAGCATCTCCCTTGCAGCCTTGTTTGTAAATGTTACAAGGAGGATTTTTGAAGGTTCAACGCCAGATTCAACAAGCCTTGCAACGCGGTATGTAACCGTTCTGGTTTTTCCACTCCCTGCACCTGCGATAACGAGTATAGGGCCGTTCCCTGCCATTACTGCGGTATACTGCTCGGGGTTTAGCTCTGATTCGTAATCAACAAGATAGCCGTTCGCCCTCTGAGGGGTTTTGAGTATATATCTCTTCATCGTCTCTTCATCGTCATAATTCTACCAATTATCCTCCAGTCCTCCAAGCATTTTTTAAAGTCACTGAGTTTGTTATACCACTGAAGATTATATCAGATGTCTTGTTCTTTTTCATGCTATATTATAATTATGAATTCTACCCATATCGAAGTAATCTCCTACTCTGGCTATAGGGGTGAAGAATCTCCGAAGGCATTTATCCTCCATGGGGAGAGCATAGAGGTTATAGAGATTTTAAAGATGTGGATCGAAGAAAGCTCCGAGACCAGAGAAAGTAAGAGGTTTTTCAAGGTAAGAGGGAGCGATGGCTATGAAGTGGGGAAAAGTTGTTCTAATCGTTGCTAAAGAGCAATTCAAAATTTCTTGGTGTTATAATTTTTATGCCTTGATAAGTTCCAACTGCCAGTAGGTCAGGGTCACCTGTAACAATATAATCAACCTTTGCTGCCAAGGCACAGGCAAGCACTGAATCATCATCAATGTCCCTACAAACACCTTTTACCGTAATATTGTTATCAGTTGGATTTACAGTCAAGGATACTTCTCTAATGAGGGTCACTGCCTCTTTTATCATAGTATTTGCTACAGAAAATTTGGTCTTGAGATTTTCCTCAAATTCACTCAAGATAAATGGACAGGTATATAACTCAAACTCTCCTTTATTTGCCCTTAAAAGAATTTTTGAGCATAGACCCTCTGTAAGAAAGGCAGAAATTAAAACATTTGTATCAAATAAAGCTCTCAAGATACGATTTTAAAAACATCCTCATCTGTAACAATGCCAAGAGTTTTTGCCCTTGAAACCAAGCGTTTTTTTGTTTTTCTAAAACTCTCCTCCCAGAGATATGCTCTTAAGGCCTCTTTTACAATCTCACTTTTTGCTCTTCCTGTCTCTTTTACAGCCCTATCAAGCTCTGAAGCCATTTTCTCAGGAAGACTTATAGAAATCACTGCTCTCATAATTACCTCCTGTATTACAATCTACTACATATTATTTCTGAAGTCAATACCCTTTTGCGTCCGATCCGAAATAAGACATAGATTTTAAGATTATCCTCCAAGCATCTTTTTTAACTCACTGAGTTTGTTTAATGCTTCAAGTGGTGTCATATTCTGGATGTTAAGATTGAGTATCTCCTTTGCGACTAAATCAGTCTTATCTCCAAAGAGGGATAGTTGGGGTGGATGCTCTTCTCTTTTTATATCTTCTGAATGGCCTATTCTCGGCTCTCCTGACTCATCAAACTCACCCTTTTCAAGATTCTCTAAAATCTCCTTTGCCCTTGCTATAACGCTGTGTGGAAGACCCGCAAGCCTTGCCACCTGTATCCCATAGCTCTTATCTGAGATACCTCCCACTATCCTCCTGATAAAGATTATCTCATCGTCCCATTCTCTAACAAGTGCATTGTAGTTCTTTATCCCATCAAAGAGCAAAGATAACTCTGTAAGTTCATGGTAGTGTGTTGCAAAAAGGGTCTTTGCCTTGATATTTCTATGTATGAATTCGGCAGTCGCCCACGCAATGCTTATCCCGTCAAATGTGCTCGTCCCCCGCCCTATCTCATCAAGCAATATCAGGCTCTTTC
>JBFLZU010000055.1 GCA_040756155.1 Nitrospirota bacterium
CAGGAAATCTTATATCACTATTGTGGAAAAAGTGGGGAATTACTTTGATACTAACTGGGGAATTATTCTGATACCAGGTGGGGAATTATTTTGATACTAACTGGGGAATTTCGCTGATACTCGACATATGACATTTTCAATAATATCTGTAATAAAAACATATCGGATTTATATAATTCTGTCAATCAGTTTTCTCATTGGAGTTTTGATTTTAGTGTTAATCTGTTTTTATTGAGAATAAAGATAATTCTTTTTTAATCTGATCTGGACTTTTGAATAGGATTGTATTTATTCCCACTATCTTTGCGCCGTTTATATATTCTTCTTTGTCATCTATAAATATTACTTCTTCTGGTCGTAAATCCAGTCTTTCTAAAGTTAATTCATAAATCCTTTTTTCTGGCTTTCTTATTCCTTCGATACAGGAAAATATAAGCACATCGAACATATTATATCCTTGCTCATAAAAATATTTCATAGCGGGAATCTCAGTATTTGACAAAAGTCCAATTTTATAGCCATTGTTATGCAGTGAGGAAGCCAAGGAAAACATTTCTTTCTTTGGAGAATATACTTTTCTAAATGCATCGCCCCATAAAGATTGTCTATCTGGCTTCTGGATATTTAATTCAGAGCAAACCATTTCCCAGAATTTGTCTTCTGAGATTGTTCCTCTGTGAAAAACAGATTCAAATTTTTGATAAACTTTACTAAATTCTTTATCTGATGAGCCTAAGGTTTTGGCACAATATGCAATAAGTCCAGATGCGGGGTTATCTATTAGAACACCTCCCCAATCAAAAATAACTGCTTTGATCATTTTAATGAAACTCTCTTTATCCTATCTTCATCTCCACTTTAAAAGTCTTTATAATCTTATTTTACCACCCACCAGAAAGCCCCACTCTTTGGGCGGGGATGAATAGGTTAGATGAAAGTTATTCCCTTTAACAAAGCCCCACCCTTTGGGTGGGGTGGTTTACTTTGTCATAAATCTCCGCACCTTTTCAAGCTATTTATGGTGAGGGCTGTCTCTTTGTCACATTACTGAAATCATTACTTATAGAGTTACCGAATAGCCTTCCACAGACTTACTGAGTCTCGTAACATATTGTAAATACGGCAGAGAGTCTTAATGTCTTAAAAATTATTTCCAAATTCTTATTACCGATAACAATACCCATTTTAAAAATTGCATTTTCAAATTGTATCAATTTTTTCTCTTGACAAGTCAATAAATATATGATATTGAAATATTATCTTATAAATGATTTTTTTATCAGTCTTGATTCTGCAGATGAAGGCATAAAGCCGAAAGGTTTTTGTCTTGTCTGATTCTCCATTCCTCATAAGTCCCAACAAACATAAAACTTTTAATTAATAGACTACACTTTTTCGCTCCACCCTCGCTAATGCACCATTCTAATCGTCATTCTTAGCCCTTCATATACTGTTATCCTTTCACTTTCTGTCATTCTGAGCGTAGCGAAGAATCTCGTATATTTGCTCAGGACATACTACGTGAAGAATCTTATATTCGTGTTCAGGTTAAACTCTGCGAAGAACCCCTGAGATTCTTCGTCGCATCGCTCCCCAGAATGACCTTTAAACCTGAATAATACAAATATTTCACAGGGCGGGACTTGGAGTCCCGAATTGGTAGACAACGGACTTTATGTCCGTTGATTCTTTCTAAATTCAACGAGGTTAAACCTCGTTGTCAACCAAATTTAACGAAGCATTAAATGGGGGACGTCTCGTCTCCTAATCCTTAGGTATCTCAGGGACTCTCTGAAAGGAGGTGAGATAAGAGGGTAAACCTCGTTGTCTACCAAATTCAACTTTTAGGGCAGAGGGGCTTTTGCCTCTCTGCCCTTCTTTTTTTAAAGGAGGTGAATAAGATGTTTGAAAGACTCTGGTCTGCACTTAAACGGACTAAGCTCTCGTGGCTGCTCCTTGTTGTCCCGATGTTTGCATTCGGAAAATTCAAAGACATCCAACTCTTTGCATATAAACTCTCTCTCGTAGGTGTTGCTGTGATAATAGCCCACTTCATCCGCTCTGAGTTGTTTCCCTATGTCGATCTACAGAAAGAGATGAGGCTATCTGTGAAGAGCATAAGGCATGCGGCGAGGTTTTTAGGTGTCTGCATACTTATCGGACTGCTGATGTACTCCATTATCAGCGGACTTACAGGAGGGCTGTAAGGATGGAAGAAAATAATAAAACAGGATTAAGGATTAAAGGATTAAGGGGTAAGTTTATCCCTTTAATCCTTATCCCTTTAATCCTTACCCCTTTAATTGCTAAGGCTGATATCCCAATTCTTGCAAGAAAGCTCAAGCCTCTGGTTATCAGAGAAGTGAGGTATATCTGGGGTAAGGAACAGGATGTAAGTTATTTCATGGCGCAGATACATCAGGAATCGGGTTGGGAGATGAAGGTTGAATCGATTAAAGGTGCTAAAGGGTTAGCACAGTTTATGCCTTCAACCGCCAAATGGATAAGTGAACTTTATCCTGCAGCCCTGGGTGAGAATAATCCCTTTGATCCGTACTGGGCAATAAGGGCACTTGTGAGATACGACAGGTGGCTTTATGAGAGGGCATACTTTGCCCGCGAGGAAATAGAACGGTGGGGATTTCTCCTCTCAGGATATAACGGAGGCTGGAGGTGGGTTATCAGAGACAGGATGTATGCTGAGGAGAAAGGTGCAGATAAAAACAAGTGGTTTGGACATGTGGAGAGGCATTCAAAGAGGAATAGAGTCGCTTTTAAAGAGAACAGAAACTACCCGAGGGCAATTCTGTTCAAATGGAGGAGATTGTATGAATAAAAGAAGTTCAAAACTCAAAACTCAAAATTCAAAGTTTGAAGTTAAAAGTTTAAGGCTAAATTTCAAAAAAATCGGGATCGTCACACTCATACTGGTAGTTCTTTATGTGGCTCTCTGGGGGTGGTATAGACCTTCAGGGGTCTACGAAAACTACATTCCTGTGAAGGTTCCTAAATACATCCAGAGGATAAAGACAGTGGAGGTTCCTGTTGAAAAAGTTGTAGCTCTTGAGAAGAAAGAAGTAGCAGATAAACTTGGATTACCGAAATCGGTGGAAGGAAATCCTGAAAAGCAGGTATTGACTGCAGGAGAGGTGCCACCCCATGAGGGGAAGACTACAGTTACAGCGGTAATGGATACTAAGACCGGTATCACCCAATTGCTCCAGAGACAGGAGAGACCTCCCTTGATAGCTATGAGGAATGAATTTGAGATCGGCATAGATTATGGCATAGGAAACAGGGCAAACTTCCAGTTATTTGCCAATTATGATGCCATAAGAATCGGAAAGGTGCATCTTGGACTTCACGGGCAGATAAATCAGAGGGGGGATTACATGGCATCGGTTAGATTAAGTTATAGGTGGTAAGCTCTAAAGGATTGAAGGGATAAGGATTAAAAGGATAAGCTTAATCCTTATCCCTTACCCCTTTAATCCTTTGTTTCTGTCACTGTCTCAATAACTGCATCTATCACATTACTCACATCTTTCTCTGACATCGTTGGATGTATAGGTAGTGATATCGCACTTTCATATAACTTCATGGCATTAGGAAAATCTTCCAGGATATATCCGTATGTATCTCTGTAATATGGGTGAATGTGAAGTGGCATACAGTGGATGAAGGCATCGATGTTTTTAGCAGTAAGAGTCTTTATAAATTCATCTCTGTTAATCTTGAGCCTATCGAGATCAAGTAGGATTATATAAAGATGCCAGCTATGCTGGACCTCTGAATCCACATGGGGAGTCTTTATTTCAGGTATCTCTTTGAATGCTGCATTATATATCATTGCGATATTATTTCTTTTTCTGTGGAGGTCATCGCATCTTTTTAACTGGTGTATACCTATGGACGCATATATGTCTGGAAGCATATATTCATAGCCCGGATAGCGAATTTCATAGCGCAGATTTCTATTTATTCCATGCTGCCTCATCATCTTTATTCTTTCAGCGAATTTTTCATTCTCGGTAGCAATCATTCCTCCTATTGATTCCAATGGATTATTTAAAGGATAAAACCCGAAACAGGTAATATCTCCAATTGTTCCCACCATTTTCCCTTTATATCTGGATGGCAGTGCGTGTGATGCATCCCCTATCACATGCAATCTGTAATGCATAGCGATCTCCATTATCCTTTCCATGTCGCAGGGATGACCTGCATGGTGGACAGGGATTATCGCCCTTGTTTTATGAGTAATATGCTCTTCTATCTTATCAGGATCAATGTTAAAAGTATCGAGATTGCAGTCAATAAATATAGGGACTGCCTTGAAATATGTTATAACTGCTGCCGTAGGTGGTAAGGTAAATGGTGAGGTAATAACCTCGCCCCCTTCTTTTAATCCGATTGCATCCAATGCAAGGTGAAGCGCCGCTGTATATGAGTTGACCGCAATGCTATAACTGCATCCTATGTATCTTGCAAAATCCTGCTCAAGTCTGAGGGGTTTTTCGCCGTTTTCTAAATTTGGAAGGTTTTTCAATCTTTTTGTTTTCATCACCTTCTCTATCTTTTTTCTTTTTCTTATACTTTTTACATGAAGTGTTGCATTGCCGTAATGGAAGGTCACATTTATTGAAGTTCTCACAATTCAACAGGACCATTAAATATTCCTTTTTTTGTCCCTATATACACTTAATGGTTGTATTTGTCAAGGATAAAATGCTCCTAACATGTTGTATTTTAAAAATAATCCGCTCTCCGAATACCATTTTTATAGTTGGTTTACTATTTATTGAGTGTATTGTTTCTGATTTATACACTTCAAGAATGGTAGAAAATGGCATATTGATATGATAGGCTTGATTACAAGTTTTACCCCGCACCCAGAAAGCCCCGCCTTTTAGGCGGGGTAAAAAATATAGCAAGGGTGGGGTTTAAAGCCCCACCCGCTCAGTCCTCGCACCCCGCGAAAGTGGGGTGCGGGGTTTACATTGTAAGGATGAAGAAAATTTGCTATGAGAACGAGTAAAGAGATTGGAGAGAGGATAAAGAAAAGGAGAAGAGAACTCCGAATGTCCCAGGAGAAGCTGGCTGAGAAACTCGGTGTGACATATCAGCAGGTTCAGAGATATGAAAAAGGAACTAACAAACTCAATGCCGAGAAACTACAGCAAATTGCAGAGATACTCCTTGTACCCTTATCATATTTTTTTAGTGACCTACCAGAAGGAACTATCTTAGAAGAGCAGACTGCCTATTTACCTGCCGATGAAGGGATGCTTCTGAATTACTTTCGCAGGATAAAGAGCGAAGAGATTAAACAAGTTGTCCTTAAGGTCGCAGAACTCGCCTCAGAAGGTAAGGTTTAGTTTTTCTTGACAAAGAAACCTAACCGGATCCCCAAAAAGTCTTTTTGGACTTTTTGGGGTGCCTCCTTATTTCTGCAATCTTAAACTTGATAATTCCTTTATCCAAACACTGTTTGGTTATTAGTAATTGGAATTTATTTGAAATTTAGGATTTGGTTATTGGAAATTTCACAGTGGATTCCTGCCGGAGTTTACCCCTGCGGAAGCAGGGGCAGCCCCGTATTTAATACGGGGGACAGGTAACGGCAAGGCTAACCCGCACGGGCAACCACCTTGATGCAAAACCATCAGAGGCTAATCTGTGTCGGGTCGAGCCGGTGTTAGCCCTTTTCTAATAAATATCTAATTGTATTTTAATCGCCTCGCCAATCCTGAGCATATCTTCTTCTGAAAGTACACCTGCACGTTTAAAAAGTCTCAACTTGCTTACAGTAGCCAGTTGATCGGCCATGGCCTTGCTTTCTTTACCGTCAAAAATGACAAGTGCTTCACTAGGATACAGGCGATCTGTCTTGCTGGTTAGAGGAACAACTTGAACTCGATTGAGGAACTTATTTGACGCATCATTACTTACGATGACAGCAGGGCGTTTCTTTCTAATTTCCCCACCAACGGAAGGATCAAAATTAACCCACCAGACTTCACCTCTCTTCATGGGCTATGTCCTTAAAAGTTGTTTCTGCCCAATGCAAGGCTTCTGCTTCTCTCTTTTTGTCTTTTGACATTTGGGAGTATGCCAATTCCAGATTTGGGCGAACTACGTGCGGGCGAACCAATTCCTCAACAAATTTGCTGATCTTGCGGGGGCCGATGGCCTTATGAAGACCTTCATAAACTTCCTCATCTATGGTTATGGTCAACTTTTTTTGCATTGAAATCCTCCTTTCTATATACGTGTAGTATACGTATTAATTATGGATATGTCAATGGCCTGGTAATTATTAGGTAATTATTAGGGACAGCCTGACAGTCCCCTTTTTAATCCATTTTAATCTTGATCGTTCCATCAGACACAGCATCTCAATGCACTGCATTTTCGTGGGCACCAAAAAATGATTTGACACAAACAGAAATCATTGTTATTCTATAACAAGAAGACAATAGGCACACACTAATGAAATATTTTGACTGGAATGATGAGAAGAATGAAATGCTCAAGAAAACACGGGGCGTATCTTTTGAGCAGGTTGAATTGGCAATAGCATTAGGCGACTTGATTGATCGACTAAAACATCCAAATTCGGCAAAATATCCGAACCAGAAAGTTTTTCTTGTTAAGATCGACAATTATATCTATTCAGTGCCCTATGTTGAGGATAACGAAAAAATATTCTTGAAAACGATAATACCAAACAGCAAAGCAACAAAAAAGCATTTTGGAGGCAAAAAATGAAAAAGGCAGCATACATGGATAAAGACGAGATGGAATTAGCAAGATCACTTGAAAATGAAGAATGGGTTTCAGATCTTACCAAAAAGGAAAAGAAACAATACGAGGAATATGCACGCTGTAGTCTCAATAAGCAAAAGAGGATAAACATCCGAATGAGTGAACGGGATTTAAAGAAAATCAGGGCAAAGGCAATCGAAGAGGGCATACCGTATCAATCCCTTATCTCGATGCTGATTCATAAATACAACGAGGGCAAAGTATCAATTAGCCGATAAATAGCCTAACAAAAAAATCCAGCGGATGGCTTACAGCTACCGCTGATTTAAGTCGTTTTGTCTGTAGAAAAAGTCCTCAAACAGGGTCCTGAACGGGGTCAAATCTTGACAGCCTGTTGAAAAACTCTCCTAAAAACGCTTCACATTGATATCTCAAAGTGCTAGACTATTGCAATTTCAAATTTAAGGAGGTGCAATGTTAGGAGAAAAACAGAGAACAGAGCCGATGTTCTAC
>JBFLZU010000056.1 GCA_040756155.1 Nitrospirota bacterium
TCCCTAAAGACCAATTTCCAATAGGTGACCCTGATGAAGAGCTAATAATGGGGCAGCGTGCATGGAGGAGATGGAAAGAATATTTCTGTGTTAAGAGACGGTATGTGGGCAAAGCGGCGCTATAAACCACAGTCCAGCGAATTGCATTTCGCTGTGGTTTTGAAATGAACATTTAAGAAGTTGTTAGTAGCATTAAATTTAAGCTCAGCGTGCACTTTGGTGCCCACAATAATATAGAAAGGAGGGATATTATGTTTCGAGGCAAAATGTTTATTATTGTTTGGCTTGCGCTTTTTGCAGCTGGAATCCTGTTTACCTTTGTTAACCTATCCCAGGCACAGAGTAAATATCCTAATCGTCCTATTGACCTCGTTGTGCCCAGTGGACCTGGAGGAGGTGCCGACCAGTTGGCCCGTTTGATATCTCCACTCTTTGAAAAGCAACTCAAGGTTCCCTTTCCTGTCTCCAATTTGCCTGGAGCTGGAGGAAACGCCGCCCTCATGAAAGTAAAAACTGGTAAGTAAGGCTGATGGGTATACAATGTCAGTTTATATGGGGCGAGTCGTCTGCTCATGGGCTACTGTGGGACTCGGAGACTTTAAAATTGATGACTTTGTATGGCTTTCCCGTCTGATCAAGCAAGATTCTGCCTTCTTTGTGCCATATAACAGTCCAATTAAGGACGCTCGTGACCTAATCAGGATCGCTCTAAGGAAAAGCCACTGAAAGTAGCCATTCACGGGCATGGAAACCTGGACGATATATCTGTCCGTTTTCTGAATGCTCAGGGACTTAAACTTATCGGTGTGCCCTTTGCCAAACCTGCCGAGCGCTATGCCGCCCCATTAGGAGGGCATGTTGATGTTCTCTATGAAGAACCTGGGGATGTCAAGGCATTTTTGGACGCCAAGCAGATTAGACCGATTATGTTCTTTTCCAACAAGAGGTCAAAATTCTATTCCGATATCCCAACTACTTATGAACTGGGATACAAGATTGGTTTTCCAAACTGGCGGGGCTTGGTTGTGAAAAAAGGGACTCCTCCACATATGGTTAAGACTCTGGAAGACGCTCTGAAGAAGATAGTAGAGACGCCCGCCTGGCAAAAATACCTGAAGGATGAAATGGCTGAACCCGACAGTTATCTTGGACCTGAGGATTTCCACAAACGGGTGTATGAAGAGTTTGATATCCTTGATAAGTTTGCGAGGGATTATAAGCTAAAATAATAGTATGTCTAAATACTACCGGTCGTTGGTCACAAAAATTAGTGGTCAGGTACTTTTTCTCGTCATAAACATTTTTCTTTTTGTCCACGCTGGCTCTATACAGGCTCCGGGTAAACTGCCGGGACAGATGGGGCCAGCCACCTGGCCACGAGCAATCCTTTTGGCTTTGATCTTTTGCTCTCTGGTAAAGATTTACTACATATGGAAGGATAGTCGCATACCGACACCAGAGGAATCCACCGAGAAAATTATAGATATAGAAAACGGAGTATCTGTAGAGGAAGTGGTCGAAACCCAGAGAAATTGGAAAATTCTCGTAAGTGCTATCCTCTTGGTATTTGGCTTTGTATTAGCGATCAGTGTTTTGGGCTTCCCTCTGGGTTGTTTGATTTTCCTATGGGCTTTCACCTATCTGGGAGGATGGAGGAAGACGATTTACCTTCTATTTATTACGGTACTTGGGACCCTTTTTATTGCATTCCTTTTCGTCAAATGGGTTTATATTCCTCTGCCTAAAGGGAGATTCTTTTTCGATGATCTCACTATCGCGATTTACAAGATTCTGGGAATATTCTGATGCAATGGTAATCAAAGACTCTGAAGAAGGAATAGAATCAATGGTTTCAAGGGGTGAGTGTTATGGGTGATGTTGCTACATATCTTTTCAACGGCTTGATTGCTTCACTCCACCCGCTGAACATCCTGATGATATTCTTTGGATTAGCAATCGGCATGGTGGCAGGGGTTCTTCCAGGGATTACTATGGTCAATGCAATTGTTCTTGTCCTTCCCTTTACTTATTTTATGGACATTACTCCAGCCCTCCTGCTTATGATAGGGATTTATTGCGGTGGCTGCTATGCTGGGACAATTACAGGGATACTCTTTAACATTCCAGGAGATCCAATGAATGTCCCGCAGACATGGGAGGGATATGCCCTGAAGAAAAAGGGGTTAGGTTCTATTGCTCTGGGGGTGGCTATCACCACTTCAGCAATCGGCGGTCTGGCGAGCGGATTAATTATGACTTTCGCCTCTCCACCCTTTATTAAAATCGCACTTCAGTTCTCATCGGTAGAATACTTTGCCATTGTCTTCTTCGGGCTCACCAGTGTAGTAGCACTGGCCACCACCTCGGTGCTGGGTGCATTTATTTCAATGTTAATCGGGATGTTTCTTGCCACAGTGGGCGTAGATCCCCATTACGGGACATTTCGTTTTAGTTTTGGGACAGAGCTGCTGGAAACCGGGATTGATTTTATCATCGTGATGATCGGTCTTTTTGCCATCGGGGAAATCTTAGATATGCTCGAGACAGAAAGTTGTAAAGATATTACCAAGGAGACAACCGAGAAGGAGACAACCGAGAAGGTCAAAGTAAAAACCAATATGCCCAGACCCAAGGACCTCTGGCATCTAAGGGGTAGCATCAGCAGAGGGTTAGGGATGGGCACCATCATCGGGATGATTTCAGGTGCAGGGGCAGCTATTGCGGCATTTGTCACTTATGGGGTTGAACGCCAGGTTAGAAAGGCTCGTGAGAAATTTGGTTCAGGTAGCATGGCCGGGCTCGCCGCTCCAGAGACAGCGGCGAACGCCTCTACCGGAGGAGCGATGATGGCATTGCTGAGTTTGGGGATTCCCGGAAGTGCGGCTGCTGCTGTGATGTTGGGGGCTTTTAAGCTTAAAGGAATAAATCCTGGTCCCCTTCTTTTCGCTGAGAACCCTCACTTTGTATACACTATTTTTGTGGGATTTCTCCTGACCAACTTCATCATGATTTTCATGGGCATCGGAGCCGCCAAGGTTTTTGCTCAACTCCTCCGTGTGCCGTATGCCATCATGGCTTCTTTTATCGTAGTTTTCTGTTCCATCGGCGCCTTCGCTCTACGAAATGATGTGATGGACATATGGCTCGCTATGATTTTTGGGATTGTTGGCTATTTAATGAGGCGTATGAAGTTGCCAGTTGCCCCCATGGTTTTAGGTCTCATCTTAGGCCCCCTTGCAGAGGATTATTTTAGAGTTTCTATGACCATGCATCAAAACAACCTGTTGGTCTTCTTTACCCGACCCATCAGCGCAGTGTTCATGGTAATTTCCTTTGCCGATCTGCTCTATCCTTTACTTAAAGGTAAATTTCGCAGGCAAAAATCATAACCACCTATAAAATTAAAATACATACTTTGTATAAATGTTATAACGCATACCATTTTTACTTTTGGTTACGAGCCATTTAATAGCCTGGTGCTTCCTTTTCAGGCTTCTTTGCTGGTTCGGCTGGTTTTGCTGGCTCTTCCTCCTTCACAGGTGGTGGCGCTGGTTTTTCTTCTTTCTTTGGAGCACACCCGATGGAAAGGCTAAATGCTACTATCACCAATAAGGAAATTAACAATGCCATGATCCTCTTCAACTTAATTCACCTCCTTTCGAAAACCCTGCACTCAAACTTACTGAGCATCTACCTCAGAACTTATAGGTATCTGCAGATATTACCCACTAAACTGTTAATAATATTAAGCATAAGCTTGATTTTATGTCAGGTCTTTTGACTCTTGACCCTCGACTCCTAACTATTGACTTTTCTGCACTTCACCTACGCCTATAAATGGCACCGCTCCGCCACCTGTAACCTGAAGGAGAATTCCATTCCATTTCTCTATAGCCTTGAGATTGGCCTCCACCCTTCTAAGCTCTATAAGCTCTGGTGAAATATTTGCCCTCTGTAGCCTCAATGCCTCTGCCTCTGCCTTTGCTGCTGTAATCTTCTGCTCTGCCTCTATCCTTATCCTCTCCAGGTCCCTTTTTGCCTTTAGTGCAAGCTGTTCTGCTGTCTGTTTAGCCTCAATAGCCTCTGTAAAAGCCTTAGAGAAACTGAAAGAGACAATAGAAAATGCATCAACTCCTATGTTGTGTGCCATGAGTCTTTCAGCAAGGGTTGCTCTCATTGCCTCGCTTACTGCTGGTCTCTCTGTTATAAGTTGTTCTGCTGTGTATTTGGCTGTCACAGCCTTCATTACTTCTTGTATCGCGGGGTCTATAATACGCTCTTTAAAGTGTATCCCAATGGTTTGATAAACAATATTTGCTTTATCAGGTATTATATGATAGTTAAGCGCAACCTCTGAGCTCACCTCCTGAAGGTCAGACGAGGCAGCTGCAGCACCAGTCACCACCTTCTGAACCTTGACGTCCATTGGGACAACTCTCTGCATTATGGGTACCCTGAAATGTAGCCCTTCTCCAAGCACATTCTCCTGAACAGCACCAAAATTAAGGACAACCCCTCTTTCACCTGCTCCAATCTGAACCCATGGATGTAAAAACAGGAGAAACACCAGAATTGCTACAATAATCAGTATTAACCCCATAGGTCCTTTCTTCATTGCAGAGGTTATTTTCTCCTTAGCCATGTAAATATCTCTTTCATCCATTATACTACCTCCTTTAAATTTAGAGTCTGCTATGCAGACTCTTTAGACCTTGAAAATCAAGGTGTTGCTAACGTTTCCAATCCTTCTCCTCTCTTAGATATACCATCCTCTCTTCTGTTTTTACACCAGAAACCTCTTTAAATTAAACTGCTCAATGCAGGGTGTTACCCTGTCATTTACGGGTTACTTACTTATCTGGACAACCTCTTTTGTAGGAATTAAAAAACTAGGGATTCCTTTCTATTATGTCTATATACTATGAAAGGAATACAAGATTATCTAAACAAGAAGTGGTGAAAGCCCTGAAAATGACAGATAATAGCCATCCTCAGGAAGTGAGTTTATGGATTGAACTAAAGATATAAGAGGTTCTAAAGAAAAGAAAATGTTATTAGAAGAAAATACTGCGGTTACTGAGTGTGTTAACTTTACAATGGTATTTGGAGCTAACACGGCACATGGTTTTTTTATCATGAGATAAACATTAGATTGGCTGTTCTCATCATCTTTTTGTTGAAAAAAATTTAAAAAAACCAGTGCCCCTACAACCTGAATATTTTTTACATTATGCCTTGTTTTATAGCCAATTGAGTAATCTTCATTTAACCATTCTCCGGCATAACAAAGAGGAGATATAACATAGAGGGGAAAATAAATAAGAAATAAAAATTTAAAGAGATGTCTTTTTTGAAACGTCATAATTTATTACTATCATAAAAAACCATAAGAAGTCAACCAGAAAAGGGATCACCGACTATGAGATAACACCGAGGGCTGGGCTTTCGGTGTATGCGGAGTTTCTGAGGGGATTTGGGATAAAGGAACTTGTTGAAGTGCGTCATTTACCTGATCTGTCGAACCGACTTTTCAAGATTGGGACTTTTCAAATATGGCGAAGGAGAGGTACGTTCCGAAGAGGGGATTTGAAGGGAAAATCAGCATACTATTTGATATAGAGAGCGAAGGAGAGATAGAAATGCACGTTTAAAAGATTGCGCCTATTTAAAAAGCGCATTTCCGAGGCTAAAAAGGGAGTCCGTTAAATTCTATCAGCAGATTTGGCGGATAATAATCTCTTGAAGACAGGATTATTATTGTGAGATAATAACCCTTATGATTAAAAGGAGGATATATGTATGATATTAGGTGAGGTGCTCCCTTTATGGAGTATAATCCCATTTGTCGGGATGTTGCTTTCGATTGCCCTCTTCCCGCTTATTGCACCAAAGTTCTGGCACGATCACTTTGGAAAGATTTCAGCTTTCTGGGCTATACTCATAGCCATACCACTGTTGATTGTTTATAAAGGGATAGCCCTTTATGAACTCCTTCATATTATCATTGCTGATTATATTCCTTTTATCATACTCCTCTGGGCTCTCTATACAGTTTCAGGTGGGATACTTCTCAGGGGAACATTAAGAGGGACACCTGCAGTCAATACAGGTATACTCATTGTAGGAGTCATACTTGCATCATGGATGGGGACTACAGGGGCATCCATGCTATTGATTCGTCCCTTCTTGCGAGCAAATTCATACAGGAAGCACAGGTCATTTATGGTGGTATTTTTCATTTTCCTCGTGGCTAATATTGGAGGTTCCCTTACTCCCTTAGGAGACCCACCGCTTTTTCTTGGATTCCTTCATGGTGTTCCATTTTTCTGGACATTTAAGATATTACCCCATATGTTGTTAGTGGCTGGTATTGTATTGACAATATATTTTGTTTTAGATGCTTATTTCTATAAAAAGGAAGGAATCAAACCTCCAGATGAAGGAGAGGTTAATCAACCGTTCAAACTGGAAGGTCTGTATAACCTTCTTTTTTTAGGTGGAATAATTGCTTCTATATTGATGAGCGGCATTGTCAGATGGGGAGAGGTCTCAATATTAGGTGTGCACCGTGCTGTGCAGGATCTGGTGCGTGATGGACTTTTAATCATCATGGGCATACTTTCGTTGAAATTTACACCTCTGAAAATCAGAGAGGACAATGAATTCACATGGTTTCCAATCAAGGAGGTTGCATATCTCTTTATAGGTATCTTTGTGACAATGGCACCCTGCCTGCTTATCCTTAAAGCAGGAGCAAAAGGACAGCTTGCATTTCTCACAGAGGGAATAAATGAGCCTCTTCATTATTTCTGGATTACCGGCACCCTCTCAAGTCTCCTTGATAATGCACCTACCTATCTGACATTTTTCAGTGCAGCCATTGGTCGATTCTATCCCGTGATGCCAGAACCCCAAGCTGTTTCGCTCTTAATTAGCGAAAATGCCATCTATCTAAAGGCTATTTCAGCCGCTGCAGTCTTCTTCGGAGCAAATACATATATAGGGAATGCACCGAACTTTATGGTCCGCTCAATAGCAGAGGAGTCAGGCACACCGATGCCAAGTTTTTTGGGTTATATGATAAAATATTCCATACCTATGCTGGTGCCGGTTTTTATTTTAGTAACCTATATTTTCTTTATCTGAGAGGAGATACCCATGAAAATAGAAAAGATTCTCTTTACAACAAAGTTCAGAGAACTTACATTTAACGCCCTTGAATCCCTTTTTGTGCTTAAAGATGCAGACCTGAAAGAGGTAGTTCTGAGTTATATCATCCCGAGGGAAGATGTGGCATTTGTCCCCTATGGAGGCTACCTGAAGAAGGAAGAGGAGAGACTCAGGGAGGAGACAAGGATGAAGTTTGAAGATTGGCAGAAGGCACTATCAGAGAAAGGCGTAGATAGTAAGATTATAATAGAGGTTGGAGAACCTGTACCCAAGATTCTTTCGATTGCAGAGAGAGAAAAAGTTGACCTTATTGTCGCAGGTAGAAAGAAAAGGACGGTAGAAAAGCTTCATCTCGGTTCCTGTACGCTCGAAATCCTCCGTCGTAGTCCTATTCCAGTCCTCGTTAATAAATATATGGTTCAGTTTGAATGGGCTGGTGAGATAGTTACCCGAATAAATGACCGCATTTTCGATAAGCCTTTGATAGCAACTGATTGGTCTGAACCATCAAATAGGGCTTTCGATTTACTGTTATCCCTTAAAAATGTAGTTAAAGAGGCTGCTATCTGCCATGTGATTGGTGAAAAGATTTTAAAGGGTAAAGATAAATCAGAATTATATCGTCTCGAGAATGAAAATACCGAGAGGCTGGAAAGATACTGTAAGATCTTAAGAAATGCAGGGATTAAAGCAGAATTTCATCTGTCATCTGGTGACACGACTTCTGAAATCCTGCGTATCGCAAGGGAATTGAGAGCAAGTATGATAATAGTTGGAACAACAGGAAAAGATCGACTCCATGAACTACTGCCTGGTAGTGTTTCACATCGCATAGCAGATATATCAGAGCTTCCAACTCTACTTGTGCCATAGAACCTTTCTATGGTAGACTTAGATTATGAAGGATAAGTTTGCTCGACTTAAAGGGATGTTATCAGAGATGGGCAGTGTGCTCATCGCATACTCTGGTGGTGTGGATAGCACATTTCTCCTGAAGGTTTCCCATGATGTTCTTGGCGATAGGGTTCTTGCAGTGACTGCAATCTCTGAGACATACCCTGAAGGTGAAATTCAAAGGGCAGTAAGGGTAGCCACAGGCTTTGGTATCAGGCACAGGATTATAGAAACAGAGGAACTTTCAAACGAGTCTTTCTCGAGTAATCCTCCCGAGCGCTGTTATTATTGTAAGGGAGAACTCTTTACCAGACTCATTGATATAGCAAGACAGGAAGGTATCGCATTTGTAATAGATGGTTCTAATCATGACGATACAGGTGATTTTCGTCCTGGCATGCAGGCTGCGAAGGATCTCGGCATAAGAAGTCCTTTAAAAGAGGTTGGGCTTACAAAAGAAGAGATAAGGGTACTTTCAGCGGAGATGGAGATTGAAACATGGGATGCCCCTTCATCTGCCTGTCTTTCATCCCGTTTTCCATACGGTATGAGCATTACAAAAGAGGCTCTCAAAAAGGTGGGGGCTGCAGAATCTGCAATGAGACGACTCGGGTTCATTCAGTTCAGGGTTAGGCATTACGGAGATATTGCACGGATAGAGGTAGAAAAGAGTGAGATACCAAAATTTGCTGATGAAGACCTCAGAAAGGAAGTAGTCTCTGCTATTAAATCTGCCGGGTATACTTATATCTGTCTTGATCTTGAGGGGTATAGAACAGGTAGTATGAATGAAGTTCTGAAGACTAAAAGAGTGAATTGCTAATGTAAAATTATTTTCACTTGCATTAGGGAGGTCTTTATGATATTTTTAATAAAAGAGTGGGTATTCCCACTCTTTTATTTTTAATGAAAATGATGACTGAAGGCACAAACGAAGCTATCATCAATAGAGTTGGTAACATTATTACCCCGATACTCGACGGTATGGGGATAGAGCTTGTTGAGATTGTATGCCAGAGAGCTAAGAGAAGATGGCTTCTGAGGATATTTATAGATAAAGAAGGCGGTGTTACCATAGATGATTGTGAACAGGTAAGCAGGGAGGTGGGTGCTATCCTTGATGTGGAAGACATTATACCTGCATCATATATACTTGAGGTATCCTCTCCTGGGCTCGATAGGGCTTTGAAAAAAGCAAAGGACTATAAGAGATATATGGGAAGACTTGTTCGGATAACCACAAGTATCCCTGTAGAACAACAAAGGTTCTTCGTAGGAAGGATAACAGCAGTCGAAGGCGATGAAATAATAATCGATACGGGTAAGCAGACAATTAAGATACCTTTTAATATAATCAAAAGGGGGAGTCTTGAGGTAGAATTCGGAGGTATCCGATAGATGAATCGTGAACTAATCAATGTTATCGAGCAGATAGCAAAAGAGAGAGGGATATCCAAAGAGACCCTTATATCTACCCTTGAGTCTGCACTCCTTTCTGCAGCTAAAAAAAGATATGGCTCAATACAGGATATGGAAATAACAATAGACCCAAAGACTGGAGCTATTGATGCCAGAAAGATAATAGATGGAGAACCAGTTCCTAATGTTGATTTAAAGGATCTGGGGAGGATAGCTGCACAGACAGCCAAACAGGTTATAATACAGAAGGTAAAAGAGGCTGAGCGTGCGGTTATCTACAATGAGTTTAAAGACAAGGTCGGGCAGGTTATAAACTGTGTGGTTCTAAGGCAGGAAAGGGGGAGTTATATTGTTGACCTCGGTACAACAGAAGGGATACTCCCACAGAGGGAACAGATGCCAAGAGAGGTATATAAGCGAAGTGATAGGTTCAGGGCATACATCATTGATGTTAAGACATCTTCAAAAGGACCACAGATAGTCCTTTCAAGGACACATCCCTCTTTTGTTGCAAAACTCTTTGAGATGGAAGTCCCTGAGATATATGAAGGGATTGTTGAGATAAAAGGTGTAGTTCGTGAAGCCGGAGATAGAACAAAGATAGCAGTCTATTCTAAAGACCCATCTGTGGATCCTGTAGGGGCATGTGTAGGAATGAAAGGGTCACGTGTGCAGGCAATAGTAAGGGAATTAAAAGGAGAAAAGATAGATATTATTCCATGGATAGATGACCCAAACATACTTATAGCAAAGGCGCTGAGCCCTGCTGTTGTCGAAAAGGTTGGTATAAATGAAGAGGAAAAATCTGCCCTTGTTGTTGTTTCAGACCAGCAACTCTCTCTGGCAATAGGGAAGAAGGGGCAGAATGTCAGGCTGGCTGTAAGACTTACAGGATGGGACATAGATATAATGAGTGAGTCAGAATATGAAAAAGTAAGGAAAGATGAATTAGATAAAGAGGTATCTGCTGCGATTTCAGAGGAGAGTGTTGACGCAGAATAAAAGATACAGACCCATCTACCATGATCTCCAGACACCGATTCAGTATGCACGAGGCGTAGGACCGAAGAGATCTATCCTGTTGAACAGGCTCGGTATAAAAACCATCAAGGATGCATTAGACTATCTTCCATGGCGATATGAGGATAGACGGATGCTAAAAAACATTGCATCACTGCAGTGGGGTTCAAAAGAAACTGTATCAGGGATAATAAAGTCGGCAAATCTAATTATCACGCCAAGGAGAGGATTCAAAATCTTTGAGGTTATCATAACAGATGGGACAGGAGTTCTCAGGGCAAAGTGGTTCAACCAACCTTTTCTCAAGAAGGTTCTCACCACAGGCTCACGGGTAATACTCACAGGTGTTGTCAGAGGTTATGGCGGTGGAGTTCAGGGCTTTCCCCATAGGGGAGAGGCTGGTGAAAGGGGATTATTTATTTTTTATGAAATGGATAATCCTGAATATGAGATTATCGAAGGAGACGATGACATACTCATACATACAGGGAGGATTGTGCCTGTATACCGTGTTACAGAAGGGCTTTCGGTAAGACATCTCCGTTCAATAATGAGAGGGATAGTAATGCTCTATGCCAGCCACCTACCAGAACATCTCCCTGATTATATAAGGAAAAAGTATAATCTTCCGATTCTTTCTGAGGCTTTCAGAGAGGTTCATTTTCCGGAACATGAATTGGATATAAATCTGTTGAACAACAGTGCCACAATGGCGCACAAAAGGCTTATATTCGATGAACTTTTCCTCCTTGAACTTGGACTCGCACTAAAAAAGAAGAAGACGAGCATTGAAGAAAAAGGTATAAGATTCGATATACAGGAAAGACTGACTAAAGGATTTATTGAACATCTGCCATTCAAACTCACCGATGCACAGCAGAAGGTATATGAAGATATTAAGAAAGATATGTCATCACCTCATCCTATGAACAGGCTTATCCAGGGTGATGTGGGTTGTGGCAAAACGGTCATTGCATTTCTCTCAATGCTAATAGCTGTAGAGAATGGTTATCAATCAGCATTGATGTCACCTACAGAGATACTTGCGGAACAGCACCTCTTTAACTTAAAGAAGTGGCTCAGAGACCTCGGAATCAATGCGGTCTTACTTACAAGTGCCCTGAAAGGCAAAGAAAGGGAAATGGCATTAAGAGATATTCAAGACAGTAAGACGGACATTATCATAGGGACTCATGCCCTTATACAAGAAGGGGTGGTATTTAAGAGGCTCGGTATAGCCATTATAGATGAACAGCATAGATTTGGAGTCATGCAGAGGGCCACACTGAGGAAAAAAGGGCTAAATCCAGATGTTATTGTGATGACTGCGACCCCTATTCCACGAACACTGGCACTTACCCTCTATGGCGATCTGGATATATCGGTGATAGATGAACTCCCTCCAGGAAGAAAGAATGTAATAACAAAGTTCTTCTACGAAAATCAGCGCAAGTTTGTTTACAAACTGTTAGAAGAAGAACTAAATAAAGGAAGACAGGCATATGTGGTTTATCCGATAATAGAGGAGTCTGAGAAGGTAGACCTCAAGGCGGCAACAGAGATGGCAGAACATCTGGCGAGAGATGTCTTTCCTTCAAAAAGGGTTCAGTTACTTCATGGCAGGATGCGGTCTGATGAAAAGGAATCTATTATGAATTCTTTCAAAATGGACGAGATAGAGATTCTTGCGACCACGACAGTCATAGAAGTAGGTGTGGATGTGCCCAATGCATCTGTCATGTTAATAGAACACGCAGAACGTTTCGGTCTGGCTCAATTACATCAACTCAGAGGGAGGGTTGGAAGGGGTGATTACCAGTCTTACTGTTTTTTGATGGCATCACCACCACTCTCAGAAGACACTAAGAGAAGACTTAAAGTAATGACAATGACCAATGATGGGTTCAAGATTGCAGAAGAGGACCTCTCGATAAGGGGTCCAGGAGAATTCTTCGGGACTAAACAATCAGGACTACCTGATTTAAGGTTCGCAAGCATTGTAAGAGATGTCAGGATACTTGAGGATGCCCGAAGAGAGGCATTCAGGCTTGCCGAAGAAGACGCCGATTTTAAAAATCTACTCCATAAGGGAATAAAGGAGGCACTGCAAAAGAAGTGGGAAGGAAGGTTAGAACTTATCAAGATAAGTTAATATTAGACTTTTCTTTCATACCCTGATATACTTGTTCTGAAAATGCACAGCTTATTTCAGAATTGGTTAGCGTAATGTTATTCTGGGATCGCATAAGAAAAAGTATCATTGATGCCTCAGGAAGCATAAAAGAGTATGCAAAGTTAATCGCTGAGCGTTTGACTATAGAAGTTGGTGTTTTTAAACTCTCGCAGAAAAAGGGGCGGATACAGAGAAAAATAACAGCCGCATACCAGAAGATAGGTGAGAGGATTTATATCCTCACTGAACAGAAGGAAAAAAACATACTCAAAGATGCAGATGTTACCGCATGGATTGAAGAGATTAAGTCTTTAAGACTCGAACTTGAACGATTGCAGAAAGAGATTCAACTTATCACTACATATAAAGTCAATGACTCGTAGAGTTGAGGAATGCCCCTCTTTATCTATATTGCAATATTCGCCTTCGGGGCTGTTGTAGGAAGCTTTCTTAATGTATGTATATATCGCATGCCGAGAGGTGAATCTATTATATCTCCTCCATCGCATTGTCCTTCATGCGGAGATAAGATTCACTCCTATGACAATATACCTATCATCAGCTATCTAATTCTTAAAGGGAGGTGCAGGTCATGCAATCAGGCCATATCACCTGTATATCCTACAGTCGAATTACTCAACGGTATTTGCTATGTTATTATTGCATCTATCTTTAGACCGGCCGAAGCGGTCATCTACTGCATCTTTATCTCAGCACTCATAGTTATAACATTTATAGATTTAAAACACTGGATAATCCCCGATAGGATAACGCTTCCGGGCATAGCAGTAGGACTGGTTACTGCATCCACCATACTGCCAGTTGGATTTAAGAGCTCCATTATCGGTGCTGTTCTTGGTGGTACCTTATTCTATCTTATTGCTGTCTTCTCTGGTGGGATGGGTGGAGGTGATGTCAAATTAATAACGATGATAGGTGCCTTCCTTGGATGGAAGGGAATGCTCATAACTATATTCGTTGGATCACTTATCGGTGCGGTCGTAGGAATCAGCCTGATGATATTTAAGGGGTTTGGACGAAAATCGCCGATTCCTTTTGGACCGTTTCTCTCTTTAGGTGCTATTATTGCACTCTTCTTCAGCGACCGCATCGTGAGGCTCTATCTGCATCTGGTTTGAAAGACGAAAGATCAATTCCCCCATCTCTTAAAAAGGCTGTTTTCTATATGGAGGGCATCGAGGACCTTTCCGACGATGAAGTCTATCATATCATCAATGATCTTCGGATGATGGTAAAAGCCAGGCATAGCAGGGATGATATATACACCGAGTCTTGCGAGAGTGAGCATGTTTTTAAGATGTATTGCATTGAGTGGCGTCTCCCGCGGGACGATTATAAGTTGATTCTTCTCCTTTATTATCACATCAGCCGCCCTCTCTACGAGGTTGTTTGCATAGCCATTAGCCACACCTGAAAGGGTCTTCATCGAACATGGTATGATAATCATCCCATCAACCTTTACCGAGCCACTGCTTATCGGTGCATGGAGGTTATCCTCGTAAAAAAACAAGAGTTCACCTTCTTTTATCTCTGTATCTTTTTTTATCTTCCTTGCTACCCTTTCTTCAGAGCCGCACCAGTTGTATCCGACCTCATCCTTTATGATAGAGAATCCCTCTTTTGTAATGGTCAGATACACCCTATGTCCCTCCCTCATGAGATACTCCATAAGCCTTATTCCATAAATGCTTCCACTTGCACCTGTAATGGCTATAGTATATGTCTTCATTCTCTGCCTTGCCTTTTAAGGCTGTTGGTGATAAACTTTATCATAACTTTGAGGCAAAAGCCAAGAGATTTGAAAGTCTATGACTCGTAGAGAGGTATACCAGAAACTAAAGAACACTGCCCTTGACTCTGGTGCGGTTGCCTTTGGTGTGGGATATATAAATGACCTGAGGGGGCATTTTGATAACCTTCCAGAGTCTCTTACAGAGGGACTTATTAACGGTATATCTATAGCGGTGAAGGTATCTGATCGTGTGCTCGCTGAGATAGAAGACCACCCCACAAGATTCTATCTACACCATTACAGGACGCTTAATGCCCTCCTTGACCAGATAGCGGTAAAGATAGCAACATTCATCCATACAAGTGGCTTTGACGCCC
>JBFLZU010000057.1:0-6503 GCA_040756155.1 Nitrospirota bacterium
TTTGCTGCAACACCGGGCTTATCAGGGACACCGGTGATGGTTATCTTTGCAGTGTTTTTATCGTATGTAACACCTGATACAATAACTTTCTCCATATCCTCATCCTCCCTGGTTACCAGTGTTCCGGGGCTATCGTTGAAACTTGACCTCACTACAACAGGAACATTGTATTTCATTGCGAATTCAACAGACCTTGTCTGAAGAACCTTTGCCCCGAGACTCGCCATTTCAAGCATCTCTTCGTGAGATATCTTGTCGAGTTTTCTTGCATTTGGCACTATATCAGGGTCAGTAGTATAAACACCATCCACATCAGTATATATCTCACATAAATCTGCATTAAGTGCTGCTGCAAGTGCAACTGCAGTAGTATCTGACCCTCCTCTTCCAAGTGTAGTAACATCTGATTTTTCATCTATGCCCTGAAAACCTGCAACCACAGGGATATTTCCTTCTCTGATTGCCTCTGCAAGCCTCTCAGCTGAAATCTTTTCAATCCTGGCCTTTGTGTGGGCACTGTCTGTTATGATGCCAACCTGCCTTCCTGTAAAGGATTGCGTCTGATAACCGAGTTTCTGTATAGCCATTGCAGTGAGTGCACTGCTCACCCTTTCACCACTGGAAAGTAGCAGATCCATCTCCCTCTCATCAGGGTTACTTGTAATCTGTGCAGCAAGCCCTATGAGCTTATCAGTTTCTCCACTCATCGCAGAAACAACAACCACAACATCATTGCCTTTTGCTCTTGCCTCTGCCACCCTCTTGGCAACATTCTTTATCCGCTCAATGTTTGCGACTGATGTCCCACCATATTTCTGAATAATAAGCATTAACCTAAAACCTCCTCTACTGTCTTAAGAATATTCTCTGCTTTCTCTATGCAAGACTTTGAATCGTCCTCGTCATATGCCATATCTGGCGTTATATCTGGCAAGCCATTGGGATAACGAGTTGGAATATAAAATCTATCTAAAAGCTTAGCATCTTTTATAAGCTTATTTAGTTTACCATAAAACTCTAAGTTCACATGTTGCAAATGATCAATTAGTTTCTGAACAGAATGCCCCCACGGGTCTTCGCTATTCAAATACCACAACGCCTTTACAGCCTTTTCTGCCGCTTGGTGTGAATGAAAACACGAATGAGCATGCTTACCATAATTGCTTAAAAGTCTTGAGGCATCTAAATCACTTTTAGCAGTCTCAAACCACTTCAATGCTGTTCTTCTGTCCTTCTCTATGCTCATATAAAACCTTACCTTCTCTTAGTGCCCATAAAATAAATCTGTTTCCATCCTTTTTCATTTTCTCAAACTCTTCAGGTGTATAAACCAATACATCTATATCAAATGGCTTTAATGATTCTTTATCCCTTAGAGTGTCAAGATACCTACCAATTCTGTCAATAAACCTTTTTCTGGTTTCTTCAACAAATATAACATCTAAATCACTTCGCTTAGAATAATCACCTCTTGCAAAGGAGCCAAAAATAAGGGCAAACCTTGCGCCTTGAGTTTTAGCTACTTCAATTACTGCTGAGTAAATTTTATCGATATCAATAGTATTTTTACCTATCATACTCATCGTCAGGTGCAATAGAATGAATCTTTTTCAAAAGCCATCATTTTCCTTTGATAAAATAATCCATCAGCCTGTATCCTTCTTCGAATCTCAGTATACTATCTATCTCATTAATCGCTTCATCATATTTTATCCCCGACCCTCGACCTTCGACCCTCGACCTTCGACCCTCGACCTTCGACCCTCGACTATCGTATATCACAAACGGAACAGGTTCTCTTGTATGCGTCCTTACACCTATCGGTGTAGGATGGTCTGTGAGAAGAAGTATTCTGTATTCAGGAAACTGCTCCATATCCTCCGTCACCTTTCTAACAACCCTGTGGTCGAAATCTTCTATTGCTCTTATCTTAGCATCAATATCTCCATTATGTCCTGCCTCGTCAGGCGACTCTACATGCAGATATACAAAGTCAAGGTTATTCAATGCCTCTACAGCATAATCCGCCTTACCCTCATAGTTTGTATCGAGGTAGCCAGTGGCTCCTGGGACATCTATAATCTTAAAACCTGCATATATACCTATCCCTTTTGTAAGGTCAACAGCAGAGATGATACCACCTTTTAGACCATACTTTTTAATAAATGCCGGCAGTTGTGGCACTCTACCCTGTCCCCATAACCACACGCCGTTTGCCTCTCGACGCTTGTTCTCCCTTCTTTCTATATTTACTGGATGCATCTTAAGCACTACTGAGCTATCAGCCATAATTCTTCTGAGGACATCAGATCCATCTCCGACAGGTAGATAATCCACCACAGGCTTACCCGTAATGTCATGTGGAGGAACACATTCAACATCTTCCTTACCATTCTTCCACACCATTATGTGCCTGTATCCGATACCAGCATAAAACCTTAAATTATCGTTACCGAGTTGCTTATCTATATCCTCTATTAATAATCTTGCCTCTTCTGATGATATATGTCCTGCACTATAATCTTCCATGATAGCGCCATTATCCTTTATCGTCAGTGTTACAAGATTGCATCTATATGCAACATCCTGAGAGGATAAATCCACCCTGAGACTTGCAGCCTCGAGTGGTGCCCTACCGGTGTAATAGATAAGTGGATTGTAACCGAGAATAGATAGATTTGCGACATCGCTGCCTGGGTGAAGTTCCTCTGGTATGGTTCTCACCATACCTACCTGTCCTGAGGAGGCAAGTTTATCCATATTCGGCGTATCTGCTGCCTGAAGACATGTCTTACCACCTAATTCTTCCAATGGTCTATCAGCCATTCCATCACCGACTAAGACGATATATTTCATATCTCACCTTAATACCCCAATATCCTCTCAACCGCTTCCATCTCTGCATCAACCTTTACAGGCTGTTCCGATACCCTGAGTGCTATATCAGGGTCTTTTAAGCCGCTTCCTGTCAGGGTACAAACAACTGTAGAGTCTTCTTTAAAGTAACCTTCCGTGTTTAATTTTATCACACCTGCAACCGACGCAGCAGATGCAGGCTCACAGAATATCCCTTCAAGCGATGCAATCATCCTGTATGCCTGAATTATCTCTTCATCTGTAACAGATTCTATCCTCCCACCCGATTCATCCCTTGCATCTATAGCCCCTTTCCAGCTTGCTGGATTCCCAATTCTTATAGCTGATGCAATGGTCTCAGGGTGTTCTACAGGATGACCGAGAACAATCGGAGCAGCACCAGCTGCCTGAAATCCAATCATAACAGGAAGGCTTTTTATCCTGCCTGCACTGTAATATTCCTTGTATCCCTTCCAGTATGCGGTTATATTACCTGCATTACCTACTGGTAATGAGTGATAATCAGGGGCAGAACCAAGCTGGTCGCATACCTCAAACGCCCCTGTTTTTTGCCCTTCAAGTCTGAATGGGTTTATTGAGTTCACCAGTGTTATTGAATATTTTTCTGCTATTCTTTTCACGATGGAAAGGGCTGCATCAAAGTTTCCCTTAATCTGTATTACCTTTGCACTGTGAACTATTGCCTGTGCCAGTTTGCCCATTGCAATTTTGCCTTCTGGTATCAGTACAATGGCGTCTATACCTGCCTTTGATGCAAAGGCAGATGCAGAAGCAGAGGTGTTGCCTGTTGAAGCACATATCACTGCCTTTGAACCATTCTCTACTGCTTTTGATATAGCAAGCGTCATCCCCCTATCTTTGAATGAGCCAGTTGGATTCGTGCCTTCAAACTTAAAATATATATTAATACGTGGGTTGATTACATCCCTGAGCCTGTATGTCTTAATAAATGGTGTATTACCTTCCTTTAGTGTAATTATTGGCGTTTTATCTGTAACAGGTAAGAATTCTTTGTAATGAGATATTATTCCATTCCACATATATCACTCAAGTATGTCCCCTTCTACCATCTCCACGATAACACCCTGCTCTCTCAGATGTTTTATACCAGCATCGAGATTCTCTCCGCTACCATCAAGTTCAAGGACAACCTCACCGACTGTCTCAGTGATCTTTGCCCTTCTAATATTTGGCATTACATCAAACTTTTTAGCCATCGTATAGATGACAGGTTCTTTTATCAGATGCTGAGGAAAAGTCAACTTCACCCTTTTTTTCATAAAACCTCCCCTCCAGCAATGGCTGGAATAATCGAGACCTCATCTCCATCTTTTACAACAGTATCTTCATTATTGAGAAAGCGTATATCCTCTTCATTTACATATATATTCACAAACCTTCTTATCTTACCATTTTCAGCAATTCGTTCACCGATACCAGGAAAACGCCTATCGAGGTCTTCTATTACCTTTATTACTGTCCCCGGTATTCCTTCTACCTCTTCCTTTCCACCTGTAAGCCTCTGTAATGGTGTCGGTATTCTTATTTTAACGCCCATTTTCTCTACCTCCCTTTTATCTCAGATAGTTTCTCCTCAAAAGAACTGAGTGATGGTTTTATATAATATGGTTTAGCGAGGCTTTCTGCCACTGCCTCCTGGGTCTTCAATCCATTACCAGTAATACACATAACTATCGATTCATTCCTCGGTATTTTTCCACTCTCAATAAGTTTCTTTGTAGCGGCAAGGGTTACACCTCCTGCAGTTTCGGTAAATATCCCCTCTGTCCTTGCAAGAAGTTTTATGGAGTCTATAATCTCTTGGTCAGTTACATCCTCGCCATAACCGCCACTCTCCTTTGTGGTCTGCACCGCATAAAAACCATCTGCCGGGTTTCCTATGGCAAGTGATTTTGCAATCGTATCTGGCTTCACAGGTTTTATTATATCACTTTTTTCTTTTATAGCAGTAACTATTGGAGCGCAGCCTGAAGCCTGTGCCGCATATATCCTGGTGTCTTTATCTTTGATAAACCCAAGGGCGTTAAATTCCTTAATTCCCTTCCATATCTTTGTTATCAGGGAACCACCCGCACATGGAACCACTATATGCGACGGCACTTTCCAGTCAAGCTGCTCAAGTATTTCGTATACCATTGTCTTTGAACCTTCTGCGTAAAAAGGTCTTATATTTATGTTAACAAATGCCCAGTTATATTTATTTGCTATTTCAGTACAGAGTCTGTTGACCTCGTCATAATTACCGTCAACTGCAATAAGGTTTGGCTCATATATAAGGGAACCTATGATTTTGGTCATCTCGAGATTTGCAGGTATAAAAATAAAACTTTTAAAACCAGCCATCGATGCCTGCGCAGATACTGAATTTGCAAGGTTTCCAGTAGATGCACATGCTACCGTATCGAACCCGAACTCCCTTGCCTTACTCAATGCCACCGCTACTACCCTGTCTTTAAATGAAAGCGTAGGATGGTTCACAGAGTCATCTTTGATGTAGAGTTCACCAACACCAATTTCTTTAGCCAGTCTATCAGCTTTTATCATCGGTGTAAAACCAGAATCGAGCCCGCTTGTAGGCTCATCGTCTATCGGTAAAAGTTCTACATACCTCCACATATTGGCTGGCCTTGAGGCGATCAGTTTCTTCTTTAGTCTCTTTTTTATCGAGTTATAGTCGTAGACCACTTCAAGTGGACCAAAACAGAATTCACAGACATATATAGGTTCTTTAGGGTATTCTCTTCCACATTCCCTGCACTTAAGTCCTGTCACGAACCCCATAACCAGCAATCCTCCTTTAGCCCATGAGATTAATAATATCTCACGGGCTTTACACTATCACGATCTCCTTCTCTAATACTGAACCATCAATTATGTTGTATGACTTTATCTCAGGAGACCCCATATTAGATAAAGATATAATTACATACTCTGCCTCAGGATAAAACGTAAGAGGTGCAAGTTCAATATCCCTGAGAGATGGATATGACTCAGATGATGTATGTGAATGGTATATTCCAATAAGAGATTCACCACTTTCCCTAAGTTTTTTATCTACCATAATCCATTCTTTAGAATCCATCAGGTATGTTACAGTACTTGCATCTACATTCCTCATCCTGTAGACCCTCTCTACCCTACCATCTTTACCTCCAAGGATACCACATGCCTCCTTTGGGTATTCTGCCTTTGCGTGTTCGATCATTTCGTTGAGCTGTCCTCTGCTGATTATCATCTGACGCCACAGAACTCCTCGTAATCAATAAGTTCTTTGATCGTTGGGTTCTCTCCACATACAGGACACAACTGATTTTTCGGTATCTTTACCTTCTTGAAGCTCATCTTCAGTGCATTATAGATAAGAAGCTGACCTTTAAGTATCTCTCCTTTATTAATATTAAGGATAAGTTTTAAAGCCTCTGTTGCTTGTATTGCCCCTATTACACCCGGAAGGACACCAAGAACCCCTGCTTCCTGGCAGCTCGGGACCAATCCAGGGGGTGGTGGTGTCTCAAACAGACATCTATAACAGGGACCTTCTCCTGGAATTATTGTAGTCACCTGCCCTTCAAACCTGAGTATAGCACCACTCACAAGTGGTTTTC
>JBFLZU010000057.1:6603-15464 GCA_040756155.1 Nitrospirota bacterium
CAGCTCGGGACCAATCCAGGGGGTGGTGGTGTCTCAAACAGACATCTATAACAGGGACCTTCTCCTGGAATTATTGTAGTCACCTGCCCTTCAAACCTGAGTATAGCACCACTCACAAGTGGTTTTCCCATCATTACACATGCATCATTAACAAGGTATCTTGTAGGGAAATTGTCGCTTCCATCAATAATTATATCATATTCCTTAATAATATTCATTATATTATTTGAGTTAAGTCTTTCTTTATAAATGAAAATATTAACATCAGGATTTAACCCTTGGAATGTCTCTTTTGCAGATTCAGCCTTTGACATGCCAACCCTTTCAGTTGAATGGGCTATTTGCCTCTGAAGGTTGCTCAGCTCTATTGTATCCGTGTCTACAATGCCGAGTCTACCGACACCTGCTGCAGAAAGATAATAGCCAGCAGGGCAACCAAGACCCCCTGCACCTACGAGAAAGATGCTTGCCTCCCTGATTTTCTTCTGACCTTTTCCACCAACCTCTGAGAGGATTATATGCCTGCTATATCTCTGTATCTCCTCATCCGTAAAATCAAACATCAATCCACCTCCTTGCGGACAATAATCCTCCAGTCCGTCTCATTTATCTTTTCTACTTTAAGGACCTTCTGTCCTGCCATCTCTAAGGAGCTTGGCACATTCCGAGCAGCCTCAGGATAATCGAGTATAATCTCCAGAACATCTCCGATATTCATATCCTCCACAGCAAGTTTTGATTTTACAAAGGTATACGGACATACATCGCCTTTTATGTTTATTCTCTTATCTATCTTCATCCCTTCCATATGCTCCTCCATACTTCTCATCCATCAAAGGTGTTTTCTACCCCCTCCCCCTGATAAAACAGTCATTTCTTATTAACTCTGAACTCCCTACTCCTAACTGTTTTTATTCTCCACCCTCAACCCTGATGAAAACAGTCTTTTCGGCAACAACCGGTAGTCTATCAAGCTCCTCGATTGCAGCCCTCATATTCTGTTCTTTCGCCTCATGGGTCATCATCACAACAGGAACAGCCTCTCCTTCCTTTCTCCCCTTCTGCAGAACTGATGAGATACTGATATTATTGGACCCGAGAACACCAGAGATTTTGGATAATACCCCAGGTCTATCGAGTGCTGAAAACCTGAGATAGTAGCGTGAAATTACCCCTTCCATTTTTCTTACCCTGAGCGTGTTCCGTCTATCCCATAGAAATGAGGTTGCAGGGACACGACCACTCACACCATTTATAATTCCTCTACTGATTTCTATTATATCGCTCACCACAGCACTTCCTGTTGGCATCTCACCCGCCCCCTGTCCATAAAAGAGTGTAGAGCCAACAGCATCGCCAACCACATATATAGCGTTGTATACGCCATCAACCTTAGATATAAGATATTCTCTTGGTAGCATTGTTGGATGTACCCGCACCTCGACCTCGCCATTCACCATCTTTGCGATTGCAAGGAGTTTTATCGTATAACCAAACTCCTCTGCAAACCTGATGTCAACAGGTGCTAAATTGCTTATCCCCTCGATATACGCATCATCAAATCTCAGGGGGGTGCCAAAAGCCATAGATGCAAGAATAATAAGTTTGTGTGCAGAATCAATACCTTCTATATCCAGCGTCGGATCAGTCTCTGCATAACCTGACCTCTGTGCCTCCTTCAATGCCTCTTTAAAACTTATTCCCTCTGCTGTCATCCTTGTAAGTATATAATTACATGTTCCATTTATTATGCCATAGATAGATTGTATGTTATCAGCAGAAAGTCCCTCCCTTAACATCCTTAAGATAGGTATCCCCCCACCTACACTACCTTCAAAACGAATATCCACACCCATTTTCTCTGCCTCGTTAAATATTTCTTCTCCATATACTGCGAGAAGTGCCTTATTTGCAGTAACCACATGCTTTCTCTTTTTAATAGCTTTTATTATGAATTCTTTTGCCGGATTGTATCCCCCTATAAGCTCAACGATTATATCGATACTGTCATCCTCTATGACTCTACCTGCATCCCTGATAAGTATCTCTTTATCCAGTGTAACTCCTCTGTCTCGCTCTATATCGATATCAGCAATCATCTTGACTAAAACAGGAACTCCAAGCCTTCTTTCTATTACATCAGCGTTTTTCTTTAATAGCTTCACCACACCAGTCCCAATCGTCCCGAATCCTATTATTCCAACATTTATCATCCGAAATTCTCCAGCACACGCTTTATCCCCCTTACAGCCTGTCTTATTCTGTGTTCGTTTTCAACGAGGGCAAAACGCACATATTCATCTCCGCCTTCACCGAATCCTATACCTGGAGAAACAGCAACCTTAGCCTCTGTAAGTAGTAATTTTGAAAACTCAAGTGAGCCCATCTTTTTGAAGCCGTCAGGAATCTCTGCCCAGACAAACATGGTTGCCTTCGGTTTTTCTATATACCACCCTGCCTTGTTGAGACCATCTACAAGCACATTCCGTCTTTTTTTATAGGTATTGACGATATCTGTGACACATTCCTGAGAACTGTTTAATGCAACTATGCTCGCTATCTGTATCGGTTGAAACATACCATAATCTAAATAACTCTTTATATTTATAAGTGCACCAACGAGGTCTTTATTGCCGACGCAGAAACCTACTCTCCATCCAGCCATGCTGTAACTCTTTGTCATAGAAAAGAATTCAACGCCTACATCTTTTGCCCCTTTTACCTCAAGAAAGCTCGGTGCCCTGTATCCGTCAAAGACAAGGTCTGCATATGCAAGGTCGTTAATAACCATAATATTGTGCTCTTTTGCAAAATCGACCACTTTTTCAAAGAAATCTCGATCAACCACCATCGTCGTCGGATTATGAGGAAAATTTATTATCAACATCTTTGGTCTTGGCCATATCTGTTTGAATGCAGATAGCATCTCTGAGAAAAAGTCTGTATCTCTTCTCATGGGGACACTCCTCACCTCAGCACCTGCTATTATTGCAGAATACGGATGTATCGGGTATGCAGGTGTTGGTGTCAGCACTACATCTCCAGGACCAAGTGTAGCAAGCACAAGATGTGAAAGCCCTTCCTTAGAACCTATTGTAACAACTGCCTCTGTTTCAGGATCTAACTCTACTCCATACCTCCTTTTATACCAATCACATATAGCCCATCTGAGTTTTGTAATACCCTTTGAGGCAGAATAGCGATGATTCTTCGGGTTATAGGCAGCCTCAACTAATTTATCAACGATATGCGGTGGTGTCCCCATATCAGGATTCCCCATACCGAGATCGATGATATCTTCCCCTCTTCGCCGTGCCTCAATCTTCATGGCATTCACAATACCAAATACATAAGGTGGGAGTCTTTTTATTCTCTCGAATTCAAACCTCATATTCTTTCCCCTGTTATTTTATTCAGATGTTGCAAGCACTTATGTATCGAATATAAAATAGTGAGGTTTCCTTTGTCAAATAAAATCCTTATTCTGGTGAGTTGTCCTAAAAGCTTGCATTAGAAATGGCGAGTCAGTACTTATTCTCTTTTCTTAACTGTAATGCCGGCTAAAGGAACCTATAAGGAAAACTCTTTGTTTGTATCATGGGGATGCCTTTCCCAACCTTAAGATTAAAGGTTTTTCAATTACCTCGATTATATTAAAACCCTTATGAATGTCAAGGGTTTTCAGGCTCTAAATAAAACATTGACAATAAATATGGATAAACCATAATATTAAAATATGTCAGGACATTCAAAATGGGCGCAGACAAAACATAAAAAGGCTGCAGTTGATGCAAAGAGGGGAAAGTTATTTACAAGGCTCACAAAGGAATTGGCAGTTGCAGCAAGGCTTGGTGGAGGCGATCCGCAGGGAAATCCACGATTGAGGATAGCGATTGAAAAGGCAAAAGAGGCAAATATGCCCTTAGAGAATATAAAGAGGGCTATACAGAGAGGGACAGGAGAACTACCTGGCGTATCATATGAAGAAGCAATATATGAAGGATACGGACCTGGTGGCATTGCAGTATTGATAGAGGCAATGACAGATAATAAAAATAGAACTATATCAGAAATCAGGCATTTATTCAGCAAATACGGAGGAAATATAGGGGAGGCAGGCTGCGTATCATGGATGTTTGAGAAAAAAGGGTATATCCTCATTGATAAAAAGAGTGTGGCAGAGGAGACATTGATGTCTCTTATACTCGAGGCAGGTGCAGAAGATATGAAGACAGACGACGAAGATAACTTCGAGATTATCACTGCACCTTACGAAATGGAGAAGGTAAAATCCTACCTGACGGAGCAAAAAATAAATATCTCACTTGCCGAGGTAACAATGGTTCCTAAGAGTTATGTGAAACTTGATGGAAAAGAAGCGGAACAGATGGCACGACTCATGGATGTCTTAGAAGACCATGACGATATCCATAATGTATACGCAAATTTTGATATCCCTGATGAGGCAATCGCAAAGGTGGGAAGATAATGAATCCCGTTAGACCCGGGGTGAAAAAAGGGAGTCTAATGGGATGAAAGTATTGGGTATAGACCCGGGAAGCATTACATGTGGATTCGGAATCATTGAGGACTCTGAACTTGATTCAGGGGGGCAGAATCTTTTGCATATCGCTTCAGGAAGTATAGAGACATCTCGTCTCAACTTGTTCTCAGAACGCATAAAAGAAGTATTCGATTCTATCTCAAACATCATTGAAAAATATAATCCTGATGAAATGGCTATTGAGAGTCTCTTTTTTTCAAAGAATGTAAAAGCCGCCTTAAGGCTCGGAGAAATAAGGGGTGCAACCATCCTTGCAGCAGTAAATGCAGGAATACCTGTATTTGAGTATACACCCCTTGAGATAAAGAAGTCTGTTGTCGGTTATGGTTCTGCGGCAAAACACCAGATACAGTATATGATAGGAGAGATACTTCACCTCAGAGAATCCTCCTGCAATGAAGACGCTGCAGATGCCTTAGCATTGGCGATATGCCACATCAACAATCGAAAATCGAAGATCGAAAATCGAAGATCGAAAAAGTTATGATCGCTACCATAAGGGGAAATCTGCTATTCAAATCGCCAAACTCCATCATAGTAGATGTAGGTGGGGTCGGCTATCAGATATTTATTCCTCTCTCAACATTCTACAGGCTACCGGATAAGGGAGAAAAGATCGTTATTAATACATACACTCACATGACAGATGACTCTATAAGGCTTTATGGGTTTCTTGAATCTGAGGAAAAAGATATATTCCTTTCACTTATCGGTGTATCTGGTATTGGGCCTAAACTTGCACTCTGCATACTTTCAGGTATTCCTCCTAATGATCTTGTTAGCGCAATAAAAAGCCGTGATATTGTTAGATTACATTCGATCCCCGGAATTGGCAGGAAAACCGCAGAAAGACTTGTCCTTGAATTAAGAGACAAACTCATAAAACGAGGGACGAGGAACGAGGAACGAGAGACGAGGGCTGGAGACAGCCATTATGACGATGCCCTCTCAGCATTGATAAATCTTGGCTACAGAAAGGACTCTGCAGAAAAGGCACTCAGGACTGCCCTTTCACAGTTAAATAATGCATCTTCTGTAGAAGAGGTAATAAAGGAATCACTCAAGGTGCTTCTTAAGGTAAAATGAACAATGAACAATTAATAATTGATAATTGTTAATTGATAATCGTTAATTGTTGCTGGGTATGTGATGGCTCTGAAGAGATTGATAACACCTGAGACAAAAGAAGAAGACATAAAGATTGAACTTACGCTCAGGCCCAGAAACTTTTCTGAGTTTGTAGGACAGAATCGTATAAAGGAAAACCTTAAGGTATTTATTGAGGCAGCTCGTCAGCGGGGAGACGCCCTTGACCATGTCCTCCTCTGTGGTCCTCCAGGTCTTGGAAAGACAACACTCGCCTACATCATAGCACACGAACTAAATGTAGGGATAAAAACAACATCTGGTCCTGTAATAGAAAGACCTGGTGATCTTGCAGCCATTTTAACCAACCTCAGTGATAGAGACATACTGTTTATCGATGAAATACACAGACTCAGTCGTATTGTAGAGGAAATCCTTTATCCCGCAATGGAAGATTATCAGCTTGATATAATAATCGGTCAGGGACCGAGCGCAAGAACACTGAAACTGAACCTCCCCAAATTTACACTCATAGGTGCGACAACACGCACAGGTCTTCTTACCTCTCCCCTAAGGGACAGATTCGGTGTCATAAACAGGATTAATTTATATAATCCGGAAGAGTTGATGAAGATAATCCTGCGATCGGCTAACATACTCGGTGTGGTGATTACCGAAGAAGGCGCATGGGAGATAGCAAGAAGGTCAAGAGGAACCCCTCGTGTCGGAAACAGACTCCTCAGGAGAATCAGGGATTTTGCACAGGTAAAGGCAAATGGCGAGATAGACATAAATGTCGCAAAAGATGCACTTTCCTCTCTTGAGATAGACGAAAAAGGGTTTGATGAGATGGACAGGAGACTTCTTCTGACAATCATAGAGAAATTCGATGGAGGTCCTGTAGGTATTGAGACACTGTCGGCATCAATAAGTGAAGAGAAGGACACCATAGAAGATGTATATGAACCCTTCTTACTTCAGGAAGGTTTTATTGAACGAACATCAAGAGGAAGAGTTGCTACAAGGCTTGCATTCGAACATTTCGGGATTCCGTTTATTCCAAGAGGCACACGGCAGACAGTGACAGATAGAGATAGAGAGGAACAACCACCAATAGGTCCTGAGAATGCTCAGGATCAGGAAAAACTATGGTAAAAATATTATTACATGTATGCTGTGCAAATTGTGCCATCTATCCAGTGAAACGGCTTAGAGAGAATAATTTCGATGTATCTGGATTCTGGTATAATCCAAATATCCACCCATGTATCGAACATCTTCTCAGGTTTAATTCGACAGTCAGTTTTGCAAACTCTCAAGGGCTAAAACTCATTCACAAAGATACATACGAGCCAGAAAACCATCTCAGAATGAGTATACAATCAAAAGAAGAGAGGTGTTATGGCTGTTACAGGCTAAGATTATATGCAACAGCAGAGACAGCGGTAGAAAATCATCTGGAGGCATTTACCACCACCCTGCTTTTCAGCAAGTATCAGAATTTCGATAGTATTGTGGGTATTGGTTATGAGGCTTCTGAAAGGTATGGTATAAAGTTTCTCGCAGAAGACTTCAGAAAAGGATGGGATGAAGGTAGAAGACTCTCTTTAGAAATGGGATTTTACAGGCAGAAATACTGTGGATGTGTATTCAGCCGGAAAGAAATAAAAAAGAATAATAAAGATGGTGTTGGAGGTAAATGCCTGATATTAGTGGTTTAGGGAAGATACTGGTCATCATAGGAATGGTAATCGTAGCAATTGGGGTGTTTTTTATCCTCTTTAACAAAATCCCATGGTTCGGAAAACTCCCTGGTGACATTATTGTCCAGAAGAAGAACTTCACCTTTTATTTTCCTATAACCACGAGTATAATTATCAGTGTAATAATCACTTTGCTACTCTGGATTTTTTTAAGGAGATGAGTTTAATGAGACTTTCTGATTTTGATTATATTCTCCCAAAGGAGTTAATCGCACAATACCCCTCCCCTGTGCGTGATATGTCAAGACTTATGGTGCTAAACAGGGCTGATGGTAGTATCGAACACAGACTGTTTAAAGATATTACAGATTATCTGAAAAGTGGAGATGTGCTTGTTATAAATGAGACGAAGGTACTTCCAGCGAGATTAAATGGATATAGAGATAGAACAGGAGGTCGCGTCGAATTGTTGCTGATAAATTCGGGGTCGCAAAAAATTGAAAATTTTTGGGGTGCGCATGAAGTAGAACGCCATCGATGGAATGTCTTGATCGATAGAAAAACTACCAAGGGAGAGACCATCATCTTCGGAGATGGAAAACTCAGAGGAAGGATCATACATAAAGATGGAAAAACTGATGGTTCTGGAGCTGGCAGAAAGATAGAGTTTTCAGGGAATGGTAATGTAAGACAGATACTTGCAGAGATAGGAGTACCACCTCTTCCACCCTACATAAAGAGAACACCTACAGAGATCGATAGAGAAAGGTATCAGACCGTGTATGCAAAGAATGACGGCTCACTTGCCGCCCCTACAGCAGGTTTACACTTTACAGATGAACTTATAAATGACCTTAAATCCTATGGAATAGAAATTGTATCCATAACGCTCCATATCGGCACAGGGACATTTACACCTGTCAGGGCAGACGATATCCGTAAACATAAAATGAATGAAGAATATTTTGAAATATCTGAGAAAACCGCAAAAATTATAAATAATGCAAAGAAGGATGGTAGAAGGATTATTGCTGTTGGCACAACAGTCACGAGGGCACTCGAAAGTGCTGCTCAAAAAACAGGGTATCTTCGGGCTACAAAAGGGTTTACATCTCTGTTCATCTATCCAGGGTATCCTTTTAAGATTATAGATGGGCTTATTACAAATTTTCATTTGCCCGGCTCAACACTTATAATGTTGGTGAGTGCATTTGCGGGAAGAGAGAATATACTCGAGGCTTACGCTGAGGCTGTTAGGATGCAATACAGATTTTACAGTTACGGCGATGCGATGTTGATATTATGAATTATAGGGTATGTCCTCAAAAACAATGTCATTCCTGTCCCGTATCAAGTACGGGATAAACTCCAGCAGGAATCCAGTAAAATAAAAGCACTGGATTCCCGTTTTCACGGGAATGACGAAACAAGTGGATTCCATTTGCCCTTGATTCTGAACCTATTCGGAGATGCCTCCCATAAAAACCCTTGAAATCCTGAGTGGTTTG